>DASVAC010000152.1:0-121612 GCA_036376535.1 Gemmatimonadaceae bacterium
TGCCACGCGACGTTCGCTCCGGCCAGAGCAGCGTGCACGTTGGCCGGCCCCGCTGCTGCGCGGTATCTTTAGCGCCCGGCCGGACTCACGTGTCCGCCGTTTTGCCCGACGGAGGAACCCATGTCCGCACCAGCTGCCCGCACACGCAAGCGCGCCGCCGCAGAGCCGCGCGCCAAAACGAATAGCGCCGCGCCCGCGCCGGCGACGCCACACCCCACGCCGATCACTGCCGCGTTCAACGGCGCGCGCGCCATTCCAGTGCCGATGAACGAGCCGATCCGGTCGTACGCGCCCGGCTCGCCCGAGCGAAAGGAGCTCAAAGCGCGCCTGCGCACGATGGCCGGCGAACGCATCGACATCCCGCTCGTCATCGGCGGACGCGAAGTGCGGAGCGGTGAAACCGCCGCGACCGTGATGCCGCACGACCACCGTCACGTGCTCGCCGATTATCATCTCGCCGACGCGAAGCAAGTGACTAACGCAATCGACGCGGCAGGCACCGCGCACCGCGAGTGGTCGCGTTGGTCGCTCGACGATCGCGCGGCCGTGTTCCTTCGCGCGGCCGAGCTCCTCACCACGACGTGGCGCGCGACGCTCAACGCCGCCACGATGCTCGGCCAATCCAAAACGGCGTTCCAGGCGGAAATCGACTCGGCGTGCGAGCTGATCGACTTCTGGCGATACAACCCATGGTTCGCGCAGGAGCTGTACGCCGAGCAGCCGCGCTCGGACCACGCGCAGTGGAACGCGCTCGAGTACCGTCCGCTCGAAGGCTTCGTGTACGCCGTGACGCCGTTCAACTTCACGTCGATCGGCGGCAATCTCCCCACGGCGCCCGCGCTCATGGGCAACACGGTGGTGTGGAAGCCGGCGAGCACCGCGATGCTCTCCGCGCACTACATCATGAAAATCCTCGAGGCAGCGGGCCTGCCGCCCGGCGTCATCAACCTCGTGTCGGGCGACGCCGCGGCCATTTCGTCGCAGCTCATCGGCCATCGCGATTTTGCCGGCGTGCACTTCACCGGCAGCACCGGCGTGTTCAACGGGATCTGGAAGCGCATCGGCGAGAACATCGCGTCGTATCGCTCGTATCCGCGCATCGTCGGCGAAACGGGCGGCAAGGATTTCATCGTCGCGCACGCATCGGCCGACCCGGCTGCGTTAGCCGTGGCCGTCACGCGCGGCGCGTTCGAGTACCAGGGGCAAAAATGCTCGGCCGCGAGCCGGATTTACGTGCCGCAGTCGTTGTGGCCGGACGTTCGCGACCGCATCGCTGCGATGATCGAGGACATTTCCGTGGGCGACGTCGCCGACTTCCGCAACTTCATGGGCGCCGTGATCGACAAGAAGGCGTTCACCAAGATCGGAGAGTACCTGGGTGAGGCCAAGCGCGGCGCGCGCATCATCGCCGGCGGCGGGACTAACGGAGACGAAGGCTACTTCGTCGAGCCCACGCTCGTCGAGACGCGCGATCCCGGGTTCCGTTTGTTGTGCGAGGAGATCTTCGGACCCGTCGTCACCGCGTACGTCTATCCCGATGCGAAGTACGAGGAGACGCTTGGGCTGATCGATCGCACGTCGCCCTATGCGCTCACGGGAGCCGTATTCGCCACCGATCGCGCGGCGGCGCAGCGTGCTGCGTCCGTGTTGCGCGACGCGGCCGGCAATTTCTACATCAACGACAAGCCGACGGGCGCCGTCGTTGGGCAGCAGCCGTTCGGCGGCGCGCGCGCGTCGGGCACGAACGACAAGGCCGGCTCGAAGCTCAACCTCACGCGCTGGGTGAGCGCACGCGCGATCAAGGAGAATTTCAATCCACCCACGGACCACACGTATCCGTTCATGGGTGAAGCCTGATGCGGGCACGGTTCTACACCTGCGACGTTTTCACGAATCAATTGTTCGGCGGCAATCCGCTCGCGGTGTTCCCCGACGCGAGCGGCATTCCCGAGAGTGCGCTGCAGAGCATCGCGCGCGAGTTCAACCTGTCCGAGACGGTGTTCGTGTATCCGCCGCAGCAGCGCGAGCACACGAAGCGGCTGCGCATCTTCACGCCGGCCGCCGAGCTGCCGTTTGCGGGACATCCCACCATCGGCGCGGCGCACACGCTGGCCACGTTAGGCAAGGTGCCGCTGCGCGGCGCGGAGACGAGCATCGTGTTCGAGGAAGGCGTGGGACCGGTGCCGGTGCTCATCCGCGCGACGGATGGGAAGCCGACGTTCGCGCAGCTCACCGCCGCGCAGGCGCCCGAGGTCGGTCCGCCGACGCCGGGACGCTCGGCGATCGCCGACGTGTTGGGCGTCGAGGCCACGGACATTCAGGGCGGCATGACGGCGCCGCAGGGCGTGTCGTGCGGGCTGCCGTTCCTCATCGTGCCGCTCAAGGACAAGGACGCCGTTAGGCGGGCGCGCGTGCGGATGGACCACTGGGAGTCGTCGGTCAAGTCGTACTGGGCGCCGCAGATGCTGGTGTTCTCGCGCGACGCCGAGCGCGAGGGCGCCGATCTGCACGCGCGGGTGTTCGTGCCGGGCCTGAGCGTGCCCGAAGATCCCGCGACCGGATCGGCCGCGACCGCGCTCGGCGCCTACCTCGCCGCGCGCGACACGCAGGCCGACGGCACGCTGCGCTGGGTCGTGGAGCAAGGCATCGAAATGGGGCGGCCCAGCGTGCTCGAGATCGTGGTCGAGAAAGCGGGCGGCGACATCCGCAGCGTGAAAGTGGGCGGCGAGACCGTGATGGTCTCGGAAGGGGAGATCGAGACCGGAACCTAGCCGGCCCGCGCTGCGATCGAATTTCAACGGGCGATCGACTGTGACCGCACACGCTGGACCCATCGCTGCGCCGCCGCGCTCGACCGGCCGTCCCATTGCCGCGATCGCTGTGGGCGGCGTGATCGTCGGCATTCTGGATCTGGCGTACGCGATCATCGTGTACAGCCCGAAGCGACCCATTCTCATTCCGCAATCGATCGCCAGCGGGCTGCTCGGGCGCGCCTCGTTTACCGGCGGCGCCCGGTCCGCCATCCTCGGCGTGATCTGCCACTTCGTGATTGCGTTAGGCGCGGCGACGGTGTACTACCTGGCGAGCCGCAGGTGGCGGTTTCTCGTCGACCGGCCGGTGGTGAGCGGGATGATCTTCGGCGCGTGCGTGTACCTCTTCATGCACTACGTGGTGATCCCGTTGTCGGCGGCGGGTCCGAGCCACCTGTCGGTCGCGCTCAAGAGCGCGGAGTTCGTGGAGCATTGGTTCTGCGTCGGGCTGCCGATCGCGTTTTCCGTTAGGCGGTTCGGCGGCTGAGCATCGCCGTGCCCAGGCCGCGCTGGGGCTCAGTCCTGCCCGTATCCCCAGAAATCGTGTCTCCGCTCGCACTCCAGCCTCGCGGCGGCCGCCTCCGAGTCGGCGTGGTCCCGCGGTGACGATGCGGGGCACGTGCGAATCCGCCGAGCCTCGATCTCCTGCGTCGTTGCGGGCCGGGCGCGCACGGCTCGGCGGGAGGCGCCGAACCGGCCTCTGCTACTCCGCCCGCAGCGCCGTCAACGGGTCGAGCCGCGCCGCGCGCCGCGCCGGAATCCAGCACGCCACGAGCGACGCGCCCGCCAGCACGGCAGCTCCCGCCACATACGTCACCAGGTCGAACGGTCCCGTGTCGAACAACAGCCGCGCGATCGCCGCGCCCGCACCCGCGGCGGCCACCGCGCCGATGACGATGCCGCCGCCCGCGAGCCGGAGCCCGTCGCGCACCACCAGCCGCGACACGTCTCCAGGCCGCGCGCCTAACGCAACGCGCACGCCGAGCTCCGGTGTCCGTTGGGCGACGGCATACGACAGCACGCCGTAGAGGCCGACGACCGCGAGCGCCAACGCCGCTACGGCGAACCCCGTGAGCAGCCACACGAGAAACCGGCGCGTCGCCACCGAGCGCGAGACCACGTCGCCGAGTGTCGTGCCGCCGAACACCGGCAAGCCGGCGTCCACCGACCAGATCGTGCGTTGCATCGCGTCGAGCATCGCGTGCGGATCCGACGCCGTCCGCACGATGAACACCGCGAACTGCGTCGCGCCGCTCTGGAGCTGGAACGCCGATCCGTAGATGGTCGGCTGCACGGCCGCGTCGAGCCCGCCCACGCGCACGTCGCCCACCACGCCGACGATCGTGAGCGGCCGGCCGCCCCACTTCACCACGCGGCCCACCGCGTCTCCGTTAGGCCAGTACTGCTTAGCCATGCTCTCGTTGATCACCGCGGACCAGGGCGCGTTGGGCACGTCCGCCGGGCCGAACGTCCGCCCGCGCAGCAGCGGGATGCGCATCACCCGGAAATACTCGTCGCCCACGAGCGCGTTGTCGGCCCAGTGGTACTCGTTGGGATCGCGGCCGTCCACCGTGAATCCGATCTGCCGCTCGTCCGCTATCGGCAGATGCGTCGTGAAGCCGACCGCGGTGGCGCCCGGCAGCGCGCGCAGCCGCTCGAGAATCGATCGTTCGGCGGTGCGCCGCTTGTCATCGCTCGCATAGCGGTGATAATCGAACGTGCTGCGCGCTACCACCACGCCGCCCGGATCGAACCCCGGCGGCACCTCGAGCACGCGGATCAGACTGCGCACGAGCAATCCCGCGCTCACCACGAGTACCATCGCGCTCGCCGCCTCGAACACCACGAGCGCACTGCGCAGCCGGTGCCGCGCATGTCCGCCGCCCACATCCCGCCGGCCGGACTTGAGCGTCTCGCCCGCGTCGCTGGCGGCAGAGCGGAGCGCCGGCACCACGCCGCACACGAGCGCAGTGCCTAACGCCAGCACCGCCGTGAACGCGAGCACCAGCCCGTCGATGTGCGCCTGTGCGAGGCCCGCGATGTTGTCGGGTCCGAACCGTCGAATCACACCCACCAACGCGGCGGCCAACCCGATGCCGACCACGCCGCCGGCCAGGGCCAGCAGCAGCGCCTCGATCAGCGCCTGTCCGATCACGTGACCCGTGGCGGCGCCTAACGCACGCCGGAGCGCCATCTCCGGCCGCCGCGACACGGCGCGCGCGAGCAGTAGGTGCGCCGCGTTCGCACACGCAATGAGCAGCACGACCACGACCGCGCCCGCCAGCGCAAGCAGCAACGGGCGCGCATCGGCGCGCGCATCGGCTACGAGCCCGTCGACCGCGGTCTGCGTCTGGACGTTGCCCGTGTAGATGGTGGGATACTCCTGGCGGAATCCGTCCACGATGCGCGCCATGTCCGCCCGCGCGCGGTCGAGCGTGACGCCGGGCGCGAGACGCGCCACCATCCGCACGTCGTAGCTTTCTGCGCGCGCGGCGAGCGCGTCGCGCGTGAACACGAGCGGCGTCCACAGGTCCGCCTTGTCCGAGAGCGGCATGCCGGGCCACGGGAACTCGAAACCGCGCGGCATCACACCGACCACGGTGTACGACTGCTCGTCGAGCCGCACCACACGCCCGACCACCGACCGATCCGATCCGAACCGGTTCTGCCACAGGGCGTAGCCGAGGATGGCGACTTTGGCCGCGCCCTCCTGGCCGTCCGCCGTTCCGAAATCACGCCCCACGAACGGCCTAACGCCAAGCGTCGAGAAGAGATTGCTGGTGACGCGCGCCGCCGCGAGGCGCTCGGGCGGGCCGTCTCCGGTGAGGTCGAGATCGATGTTCTCGAATCCGGCCACCGACGAGAAGACGCGATTGCGATCCCGGTAGTCCACGTACTCCGGCAGCGACGCCCCCATGCGGTTGCCGCTGCCGCCTAACGCAGGCAGCCGCTGGAACACCATCGCCAGCCCCGAGGGCGACCGGTACGGCGGCGTCCGCAGCAGCACCGCGCGCACGAGCCCCGCGACCGCGGCGTTGGCGCCGATGCCCAACGCAAGCGTCAGCACCGCCGCCGCCGTGAACACCGGACTCCGCCTGAGCGACCGGATGCTGTATCGCACCTCGCGCGCGAGTGCCTGCATGCGCTCGCGTCCCGCGCGCCGCCGTTCCCGCTGCGCGGCCGACGCGCGCAACCGCCGCGTGGCTTGCTCGATGGGACCGAAGCGCTCGAGTGCCTCTGCGCGCGCGTCCTCCGGCGTATGCCCGAGGCGCACGAGCTGCTCGACACGCGCCTCGAGATGGAACGCGACTTCCTCGTCCATCTCCGCGTTTACGCGATCGCGCCCCGCCGACAGGCGCGGCAGTCGCCGGATCCGACGCTGGCTCACGCGCAGGCGCTCGTGCGCATCACGCCGGCGCCGCGCGCTGCCGCGCCGTGAGGATGCTCGTCACCGTCTCCGCGTACCGCACCCACCGCGCGCTCTCCGCACGCAGATGCGCCCGCCCTGCCGCGGTGATGCGGTAATACCTCGCCCGCCGATTGTTCTCGGTAACCCCCCACTCGGCGTCGACGAGCCCGCGCTCTTCCATACGATGCAGCGCCTGATACAACGCGCTGTCATCGACGTCGAGCCGTCCGCTCGAGTGCGCCTCGAGCCAGGAGGTGATCTCGAAGCCGTGCATGGCTCCCCACGACAATCCCTTGAGGACCAGCACGTCCAACGTCCCCTTGACCAGGGGCAACGCATCAGTACTCATTCCAGGATCTCAGTATTGATTCTCAGGATTAATTCTTACCTAAGAGTCTAAGGCTGCGACCCGGCTGTCAACCCCCGCCTCGGTCCGATTCCCTGCGTCTCGCAAACGCGCGGGCCGGAGCGGCAATGGCATCGACAGGCTCCACGGATCGTCTCGAGCCGTCGACCGCTCGTGCAGACACCCAACCACCCATATATTTTGTTGAATGATCACAGCACCGGCTGCGCTCGAGGCGCTCGACCTGGAGCAGGCACGCACCGCGTACCGTGGCCTTTCCTACCACGACGCTCTCGCGCGTTTCACCGCGCTCTGGTGCTATGCGCGCGAGATCAATCCTGAGATCGGAGCCAACTGGCGCCATGATGTCGAGGCGGACATCGCGGTCGCGCGCGCGCTCAATGGCCTCTCACCAACAACCTGACTTCGGCCGGCTCATCGCGGCGCTCTCGCGCCAGCTCGCGTCCCGCCACATCGGTTTCATGCTGATCGGTGGACAGGCTGTGTTGCTTCACGTGCGCCGCGCCTTACGGAAGATATTGATCTCACCCTTGGCGTCGGCACTGAGGCACTCCCCACGATTCGCGCGGCGTGCCTCGCGCTCGGCCTCGACGCCTTCGTGCGGGACACATTCGTTCTACCCGTTCGAGATCGGGCGACTCACG
Source organism: Gemmatimonadaceae bacterium (assembly GCA_036376535.1). Taxonomy (GTDB): domain Bacteria; phylum Gemmatimonadota; class Gemmatimonadetes; order Gemmatimonadales; family Gemmatimonadaceae; genus JADGGM01. The sequence goes on from DASVAC010000152.1 coordinate 7,231, forward strand.
TTCGGGTGGATCTGATTTTCTCCACGACTCCGTACGAGCGCCAGGCGATCGCGCGAGCCACGCACGTCACGATCGACGACGTCGACGTGCCCTTCGCCACGGCCGAAGACCTGTTGATTCACAAGTTGTTCGCCGGTCGACCCAGAGATCTCGAAGACGCGGTTGGCGTGGTCCGACGCCGGCACGGCGAGCTGGATTGGGAGTATCTGCGACGTTGGGCGGCGGAATTTGCGGCCGTGCCCGGCCGCGAAGGCATGCCAAGCCAGGTCGAGAGACTGCGCTCAGAAATGTAGAGGGACGCCCGTCCTTACGTCCCCGTCCGCATCAGCGCCTGCCCCGCCCGCTGCACCGCGATGGCCCGCAAGTTAGGCGTCCAGATGCTCACCCGATTGCGGCCGCCATCCTTCGCCGCGTACAATGCTTCGTCCGCGCGCGAATGTAAGTCGTGCACCACGTTCTCGTCCGCCACGCGGTCCGCCACCAGGCCGATGCTCACCGTCACGGGAACCTTGCCCGAGATCCCCTGGAACTTGCGCTTCGAGACTTCCTCGCGCATGCGCGTCGCCAGCCGGAACGCGCCGGCCGCGTTCGTCTCTGGCAAGAGCAGCATGAACTCGTCGCCGCCCGTGCGCGCCACCACGTCGCCCGTCCGCGCCACCGAACGCAGGAGCTCCCCCACCTCCTGAATCACCGCGTCGCCCGCCAGATGTCCGAAGGTGTCGTTGATGGTCTTGAAGTGGTCGATGTCGATCGCGATCAGCGCCAGCTCGCGACCCGTGCGCGCCGCGCGCGACACTTCGCGCGCCAGCTGCTGCTCCAACCCGCGCCGGTTCTGACAGCCGCTCAACGCGTCCGTCATCACCAGATTGGCGAGCTGCGGACGCACGCGATTATACGCGCGTCCTACCAGCGTCACGCTGTCCGGCCGCTTGTCCGCCGCCGCGTCGTACTCACCCGAGAAGTCGCCGCCCTCCGCCCGGTCGAACAGCGACACGATCTCCGTAAGGCGCCAGTTGAAGTTGCTGTAGTGGACGATGAACGTGACCGCCGCCACGCTGAACACCGCCGCCGTGCCTAACTCTGACGTCCACGACAGCGCCACCCCGTTGGTAATCGCGTTCGCCACCAGCGCGAGATAGCCCGCCACCAAGCCGCTTAACACCATCCATGCCAGGCGCCGGCCGAAATAGAACTCGGTGAGGTGCAGGATCGCGAAGCCGCCCAGCAACACGCGGTCGTAATGTTGCGGCGGGATCAACAGGTAGGCGATGGCGAGCATGAACAACACGTCCGTCGCCATCGTGATCGCGACCATCCAGTCGCGCGCCGCGCCGTTCCGGCGCGCACCGCGACTCAACCAAAAATTGATGACGAGGTAGCCGAGCAGCGTGAACAACCCGACGCGCGGCGATCCCCTGACCGATCCGGTGACATGAAGGATCAGCCCGACCGCGCCGGCCAGGGCCGCGAATCCCGCGCGGACCTTGCCCTGCCACAAGAGCACCTCGGCGTTCGTCTGCTCGTGGGCGTGTGGCGGCGTCGATGTCGAGTGTGCGTCTGGCATCCGCTATGGCTGCGTGGTGAACGCCATGAGGTGGAGCGCAGATGCCGGCGCACGTCGCTCGGAGCGAGAGAGTCCGGCCCTGTCCGGCAGTGTCCGGCCTGTCCGCCCTCTCGAGCGACGAAAGCGCTTGCGACGTTTCGGCAACCGGGCGATTGCTGCAGCGTGCTGGCGTGTTCATTCGACGACGCGCAGCCGGGCGATGTAACCGGCCGACGGTCTCGCCCGCCGACTTACTTGGTCCGACGGATCCGTCCCTTCACCACCCGGTTCCGTTCGTCGACGAACACCACCCGAGGCGCGAACGCCCCAAGCTCGCTCTCGTCGTAGTCGGCGTAACTCATGACGATGACCGGATCACCCACGGCCCCCATGCGCGCCGCTGCGCCGTTGAGCTGGATGGTGCCGCTGCCCCGCTCGCCCTCGATCACGTAGGTCTCGAGGCGCGACCCCGTGTTGATGTTCACCACCTGAACCTGTTCGTACGGCTCGAGATCGGCCGCGTCCATGAGGTCGCGGTCCAGGGTCAAGCTGCCTTCGTATTGGAGATCGGCGCCCGTGATCGTGCCCCGATGGATCTTCGATTTGCACATCTTGCGACGCATTGTGTATCCGCGCTTAGGCTATGAATCCAGGCCGAACGCCCGCACGAACTCACACGTGCGCGGGCATGGTTGACACTGAAAAATAGTTAGCTCGGGAAGGGCGACCGTCCGGCCCTGTCCGGCAGTGTCCGGTACGGTCCGTCTCTAATAGCGCGCATCCAGGTACATGGCGCCGCGCCAGGACCGCGAGGGCTGGATGCCGTGCGCGAGATCGACGTGCAGCAGTCCGTCCAGTAACGACACGCCCACGCCGGCTCCGCTGATCGGACGGCCGGGCGAAGTCCAATCGCCTCGCGGGCCGGCCCAGCCGAGGTCGAAGAACACCGTCGGCCGAACCGACACGAGGCCATATGCGAGCTCGGTTCGCGTGAACCAGTACGCGTCTCCTGCCTGCGCGCCCATGATCTGGCCGCGCACCGTCTGCGTGCCGCCCAGGTACCAGAGTCGCTGCGGCGGGACGGTTCCGACACTCGTGCCCGCGCTGGCCGTCATCGATGCGGCCCAGCTCTCGCCCAACCCGCGCGACACCGACGCATCGAACGACCCTCTGCCATAGTCGAACGTGCCGCCCGCGCCGTCGAGCGATGCGCCGACGCCGAATCGCCACCCGGTCGGATCCAACCCGAAATCGTCGTGCACCGACACGACGCCGCCCGCCTCGGCGGCGCGCGCCGCCCGGATGTTCGCCGGCGCGCCATCGCGCACGCCTAACGCATGGTACAGCGAGAACCGCGTGTTGACGTCCGCGTTGCGCTGCTCTTCCGCGAACGCGCGCCACGTCACCGTCGCCGATCCATCCCGGTGGCCGCCGAGCTCCACGCCCCACGACCGGTAGTACAACGCATCGTCGCTGCCCAACATCAGATTCCCGATCGAGCTGCCCAGCGAGAGCGGGTCGCCCCACGGATTCACCGGTACGAGTCGCCGGTACACGCCCAGCGACAGCGTCCGCACGCCATCCGACCGCCGCGCCTGCAGATCGAACCCGGGCTGCAGATCCGCCACGCCCAACCTTCCCGTGAGGCTCGCCGAGTAGCCGGCGCCGAAGGCTTCATCGACGCGGGCGCCTAACGAGAGGCCTTCCACGCGGTTGTAGCGGACGAGCCCGTCCTGCACGCCGTAGTGGAGCGACGGCGCGCCCGGGCTCCAGCCCGGCTGCACGCTCAGGCCCAACGACTTGAGCACCGCGTCGCGGTCGGGCACGCCGAACGTCGCGTCGCCCGAGTCGAAGATCGACGGCGGCAGTTCCGGTGAGTGCGCGAGCGCGGCGGTGTCGCACGGAATCCGGATCTCGATGGGCAGCGCGCCATCGTGGCGCGACTGGCGTCGAACGATGGTGTCGCCGCGTGGGCAATTGATGGACTCGACATCCGCATCGTCTTCGCCGCGGCGCCGCGCCTCGCGCCGCGCCGCACGAATCGAATCGCGGCGCGCCTCGCGCGCCGAGTCGCTCATGGGCGTCACGGCGATCGCCGGCAGCGAGTCGGCCACGTTCACGCTCGCGTACCGGAACGTCTGCTCGACCGAGAACGACGCGTGCGTTGGGCCGATCCGCGCGCGACCGTCGATCGTCTGCACGCGCGGCATCCACCAGCGCTCGTTCACCAACCCGTACTCGACGATGAACGCCGAGATCGTCGCGCTCATCGGAAATACCAACGGCTTGACTAACGTGGGGACATCGTCGAAGGAATGTGGGTCATCGTCGCGCGCCATCTGCGCGATGTCCATCTCGGCCGCCGGCCGATAGACCGCGCGCACGAGTTGCCCCGACGATTCGTCGATCCAGAGCGACCCGACGATCAGGTCGTACCGTGGTCCGCGCGGAATGACACGAATCTCGCGCAGGCGGATGCGGCGGCCGTCGGGAAACGCCAGCGATACCGAATCACCCGTCGCGTATCGGTACACCGACTCGGCGCCGTCCTCGAGGGGGTGGATCATCGGCGATTGATGCCGATTGCGCGATCGCACGACTTCCGAGAACCCGACCAATCCCTCTCGGCCCGGAAAGTACGGGACCGGATTGTCGTCGAGCATGTCGGACAAGACGCGCGCGCCGGAGTATGCGAGGGGAATCGCCGTGCGCGCCGCGAGCACGTCGATGTGCGCGCCCACTCCGCGACGCCAGCGCACACGCGATGCGCCTTCGCTGCGAATGAGCAGCCGCTCCGGTCCGCTCCCGCCGAGTCCGAAATTGACGGTGAAGCGCCGCTTCGCCGTGGCATCGTACGCCATGAGCGATGAATCCTGACTGACTCTCGCCGCGCGTGCGCGCGCCACGAGCGTCCGTGCGGCGGCATCCTCGTACGCGCTCGCGATCTGCGCGGGGGTGGCGACGAGCGGCGTGTCCCGCTGCACCATGCGAGCGGTGTCTTGCGCGGGTGCCGCGCTCTGCAGCGCAACGAGAACTCCGACCCAGAGTAGCATGCCGCCAGTGAAATGAGTGTCGTGTGTGCGCCGTACGAGTGCGTCGCAGTCCGGGTTTCGCACACGCCATTGCGCTTCCGTGCGCAGCGGCATCGATTCGTGTCATGCGAATCGCCCGCCTGACCACCGCCGTCGTCATGCTCGCCGCGCCGCTCGCGACGGCCCATGCCCAACGATCGACGAACGCGCTCGACTGGAACGCGTTGGGCGACACGGCCGTGCAGATGCTCGCCGACTACATCCGCGTCAACACGAGCAATCCGCCGGGCAACGAGATGGCGGCGATCAAGTTCCTGATACCCATCCTCGAGCGCGAAGGGTTCACGGTGCAGGTCCTCGACACCGAGTCGACCGCGCTCGGCCCGTCGCGCGGCAACCTGTACGTGCGCCTCAAGGGCGACGGCACCAAGAAAGCCATTGCGCTCGTGCACCACATGGACGTCGTCCCGACGACGCCCAAATTCTGGAGCGTCGATCCGTTCGGCGGCGTGATCAAGGACGGCTATCTGTACGGACGCGGTGCGTTAGACATGAAGGGCGAAGGCATCGTGCAGCTCATGGCGATGGTCGCGCTCGAGCGCTCCGGCATCCATCGCACCCGCGACATCGTCTTCATCGGCAATTCGGACGAAGAGCTCGGCAGCAACGGCGCGCGGATCTTTGCATCGCGACACGCCGATCTGCTCAAGGATGTCGAGTATCTGCTCACCGAGGGCGGCGACAACGTCGTGCACGATGGCAAGCTCGAGTACTTCGGCGTGAGCGTGTCGGAGAAGCGGACGTTCTGGCAGCACCTCACCGTGCACGGCGTCGCATCGCACGGCTCACGCCCCACGAAAGAAAACCCGGTGCCGCGCCTCGTGGCCGCGCTCGACAAGCTCGCGCACGATGAGACGCCGCTGCACGTCACGCCCGGCGTCGCGAAATTTTTCCACGACATCGCGCCCACCTACAGCGGGCAGGAGCGCACGTGGTTGAGCGACGTGAACGTGGCGCTGCGCGATCCGCGCGGCCGCGCGTGGATCACGGACAACATCTACTGGAACGCCATCTTGCGGAACACGATCTCGGAGACGGTGATCACGGGTTCGAACAAGACCAACGTGATTCCATCCGAAGCGAGCGCGGAGCTCGACATCCGGCTGCTGCCCGACGCGGATCCCGCGGCGGTGCTGGCCCGGCTCGAGGCGGTGGTGAACGACACCGCGGTGCACTGGACGCCGTTCGAACACGTGAATGCACCGCTCGAGAGTCCCATCAACACGGACCTGTTCCGCGCGATCGAGCGCGCATCGCACGACCGCGTGCCGGGCGCCATCGTGACGACGCCGATGCTCACCGGCGCCACCGACCGTCCGTACTACCGGAAGTTAGGCATCGTGACGTACGGCTTCGATCCGTTCCAGGTCGAGAGCAGCGACGCGCAGCGCGGCGTCCACGGCAACGACGAACGCGTGTCGATCGCCAACGTTCGTGACGGCGTGCACTACTTGTACGACGTGCTCCGCTACGCGCAGTGAGGCGCCACCCGCCTAACCGAGCCGAGCGACCTCGGCGCCGCCGACGGGCGGCCGCACCGTGCCCGTGGACCAGCCGAAGAGGCTGGCGCACGCGGCGCCGCAGATCATGCCCTGACACGGACCCATGGTGACGCGCGTGTAGAGCTTGGCCTGGCGCACGGTCCACGCAGGATCCAGCACGTCGCGCCGCACGTCCTCGCAGCGGCACACCAGCGTGTCGCCGCCGGCCAGCGTGCGCACCTCGTCGCGCGGCCGGAACGCGTCCGTTAGGCGTTCGCCGAAACGGCGCCAGCCGTCGCGCGCGTGCTGGAGGCGCGCCGAACGTGCGAGCGAGTCGGCGCCGGCCGCTGCGAGGCCTGCGATCTGCCCCTCGACCAGTGCCGCGCTCTCGCCGGCCACCCCCGTCGGCTCCCCCGCGCACCACACCCCCGGCACGGTGGTCCGCTGCGTCGCATCCACCGCCACGCGCCCGCGCTGAATATCGCAGCCCATCAGGCGCGCGAGCTCGACGTTGGGCACGAAACCGTAGCTGCAACACACGAGGTCGCACGGCACCGTCCACGTTCGGCGGCCGTCCGTTAGGCGGACGCGCGCCACGCGCCCGGCGTCGCCATCGGCGGATGCGACCCAGGTGCCGAAGCGCATGCGCGTCCCCAGCAGCGAGGCACCGTAGCGCACCGCCTGCAGCGCCTTCGCCGGATGCGACCACAAGCCGGCGCCGAACGACATCGCGTGCGACAGGGGCGCCTGCTCCGCGACATACGTCACTCTCGCGCCGGCGTGCGCGAGCGCTGCCGCCACCGGAAGGAGCAGCGGCCCAGACCCTGCGACCACAACGCGCCGGCCCCGCACCGTCATGCCGCCCTTCAACAGCGCCTGCGCACCGCCCAGTCCCATCACGCCGGGCAGCGTCCACCCCGGAAACGGCAGGAAGAGCTCGCGCGCGCCCGTGGCGATCACCACGCGGCGCGCGCGGATGCTGTCCGCGGCCGCCGGGCCGTCTCCCGTTAGGCGCAGCACGACGTCATCGCCCACCGACGCGTCGAATACGGTGCTCCGCGCGAGCCACTCCGGCGCGGCACCGCCCGTCGTCGGCGCGCGCCCGCACTTCGCGATCCACGCGCGCGCCGCACTCGGCAGCGCCGCCGGATCGCGATGCCGCCAGATCTGTCCCCCAGGACGCAGCCCCTGATCGATTACGATCACCCGCGCGCCGGCCTCGGCCGCCGCCGTAGCGGCGGCGATGCCCGCCGGCCCGCCGCCGATCACCGCCACGTCGCACGTCCGCACCGTGCGCTCCGCGTCCACCCCGGGCGCCCACGCCTCGCCTTCGTTAGGCATGGTCTCGACGTGCAGCCCGTCGGTGCACGGGATGAGACACGACCGCTGGTGCGGGCGTCCGTCTACCGTCACGCGACACTCATAGCACACGCCCATGCCGCACAGCGGCGCGCGCGCCTCGCCGCTGACCGACGTGCGAAACTGCGTGATCCCGGCGCCGAGCATCGCCGACGCCAGCGTCGCTCCCTCCGGTGCCGTGATCGGCCGGCCATCCACGGTGATGGTCACGTCGCGCGGCATGACGGCTCCTCCGCGTGCGCGGCTCTGGCGCGCGGCATCGCGCGCGCCGGATGATAGGGCGCGGGATCGATCGGCGCCGCGCGACCCATGATGTCCGCGGTGATCAGCGCGGCGGTCCCCGGCGCGGTCGTGATGCCTAACCCTTCGTGTCCGGCGGCGATCCACACGCCGGGCGCCGCGTCCCACCGCCCGATGAGCGGCAACCCATCCGGCGTGGCCGGCCGAAAGCCGGTCCACACGCGGATTGCGTCGCAGCGCGCCAGCGCCGGCACGAACCAGATCGCCCGACGGACCATCGCGCCTAACACAGCGTGGTTCACGGCGCCGTCGCGCCCCACCAGCTCGCGCGACGACCCGATGAGCAGCTGCCCTGTGGCGCGCGGCTGCACGTTGAACGCCACCGATTCACCGCTCAACCCGTGCGCGCTGCGCAGATAGCCCAGCTCCACGAGCTGCGCGTGGCAGAGGCCCGGATAGCGATCGGTAATGACGAGATGTCCCTTGCGCGGAATGATCGGCAGCTCGGGCACGAGGCCCGGCGCGTCGACACCGGCGGCGATCACGATCGCGCCGGCGGAGACGGTCTCGTCGACGCCGTCCGCGCCGCGCACGCGCAGGCCGCCGCGCTCGACCGCAATCGCCTCGCACCGCTCGCGCAGCCGGGCGCCGAGCGCCACCGCCCGCTCCACGCACCACCGCGCTGCGTTAGGCGGATAGAGCACGCCGTCGCCGGGAACCACGAGCGCCCCCGCGAGCCCCGGGCGCAGCGCCGGCTCGAGGCGCGCGAGCTCGGCCGCGTCCACGATCGACGCGGCCACGCCGTGCGCCGCGTACACGGCGTGCTTCGTGCGCGCGGCCTCCAGGTCCGCGTCGGCCTCCGCCACCCACAGCGTGCCGCGCATCTCGTACTCGCACGCCGCGGGGAGCTCGTCGGCCATTCGCTCCCACAACCCGCGCGAGAACGCGGTGAGCGCCAGTTGGGCGGGCGAGTCATCCATCACCACGAGATGCCCCATCGCCGCCGCCGTAGAACCGCCGCCCGCAAGCGACGCATCGAGGATGAGCACGTCGAGCGACTCGCGCACCAGAGCGAGCGCGCACGCCGCACCCACGATGCCCGCGCCGACGACCACGACGTCCGGCCGCGCGGCGCGCCGCGCGCCGAGTCTCGCCGCGTGCGTCACGCGCCCACGATGCCTAACCGGAACGGGTCGGCCGCGTCGAAGAGCAGCGTAGCCCGCGACGTGACGAAGGCCCGGCCCTGGATGTGCGGAATCACCCCGCGCGCACCGGCGCGCTCGTCCACCCAGCCGGTGAAGAGACTGCCCGTGATGCTCTCCTGCTGCCACCGCTCGCCCGCGCGCAGCACCCCGCGCGCGTGCAACACCGCCATCTTCGCCGACGTACCGGTGCCGCACGGCGACCGATCGTACGCGACGCCGGGACAGAGCACGAAGTTCCGACTGTCGGCATCGGCGCGCGCCGGCGGGCCAAAGAGCTCGATGTGATCCACGAGCGCGCCGCCCTCGCCCGTGATGCCGGCGCTGGTCAGCGCGTCGCGAATCGCCATCGTCGTCTGCGTCAGCTCGCGCACCCGCGACAACGAGAGCTCGGCGCCGGCCAGTTCCGTTAGGAAAAACCAGTTGCCGCCCCACGCGACGTCGCCGTGCACGGCGCCGACGCCCGGCACGTCCACCGTCACGCGCTCTCGGTGCACGTACGCCGGTACGTTCTCGAGGGACACGGATCCGTCGCGCGCGAGCTCCGCGCGTACGAGCCCGACCGGCGTGTCGACGCACACGGTCCCCGGACCGATGCGGCCGAGATGCTCGAGCGTGCGCACCACGCCGATCAATCCGTGGCCGCACATGCCGAGGTAGCCGACGTCGTTGAAGAAAACCACGCCCGCGATCGCGCCTGGACTAACGGGCGGCGTGAGCAGCGCGCCGACCACGGCGTCGTGTCCGCGCGGCTCGAGGATCACGGCCTGTCGCAGCGCATCCTGATCGCGCCTGAGCGACTCCCGCCGCTCCGCCATCGTGTCGCCCGTCGGTTGCGGCCAGCCCGCGATCACGACGCGCGTCGGCTCGCCCTCCGTGTGCGAGTCGACCACCTCGATGGTGTCGACCGCACCTGCCCCGGTGCTCACACGCGCGCCTCGGGCGACGACAGCGACGCGCGAATTCTCGACAGCGTGGACTCCAGCTCGTCGCCCTCCAGCTCCAACCGCGGCGGACGCACGCGCGCGCTGCCTTTCCCGACTTCGCGCTGCACCAACTTGATGAGCTGCACGAACTTTGGCGTCGTGTCGAGGCGGAGGAGCGGCAGGAACCAGTCGTACAGCGCGCGCGCCTCGCGCCAGCGGCCTGCCGTCGCGTGCTCCCACAAGCGCATCGTCTGCACGGGCAGCGCGTTCACCAGTCCCGCGATCCATCCGTCGGCGCCGGCGGCCACGCCCTCCACCACCAGGTCGTCGAGCCCCACGAGAATCGTCAACCGTTCGCCTAACAATTGGCGGATCGCCGTCATGCGCCGCACGTCGCCGCTCGACTCCTTCACCGCGTGCAGATTCTCGTGTTGGGCGAGGTCGCGAATCTGCTCGGGGAGGAAATCGGTTCCGTACGCGATCGGGTTGTTGTACAGCATGCACGAGAGCGGCGTGGCGCGGATCACCGCGGTCACGTGCGCCTTCGTTTCCCGCCAATCGCCCTGGTAGACGTAGGGCGGCAGCACCATCAACCCGTCGCACCCGGCCCGATGCGCTTCCTTGGCGAGCGCCACCGCCTCCGCCGTGCTCGACGCCGAGATGCCGGCAATGAGCGGCGTGCCCGCGCGCAGCGCGGTGCGGCACGTCTCGAGGATGCGCACCTTCTCGTCGAAGGACAGCGCCGGCGCTTCGCCTAACGAGCCGAGCGGCACGATGCCGTTGGCGCCCTGGGCGACCATCCACGCCGCGTGCTCGCAGAGGAACTCGTGGTCGACGCTCAAGTCGTCGCGAAACGGAGTCGTGATCGCGGGGAACACGCCGCGCCAATCTGTGGTGCGCATCGCTCTAGTCACGGGTTGATCTGGACCGTCTTGGTCTCGGTGTAGAACTCGCGCGCCGCCGGACCCTGCTCGCGGCTGCCGGAGCTCGATCCTTTCATGCCCCCGAATGGCGCGTGTGGGTCGACGCCGGTGGTGTCGCCGTTCACGCGCACGAGGCCGACTTCGATGCGGTGCACGTACTGCAGCGCCGATCGGATGTCGCGCGTGAACAGCGACGCGCTGAGCCCGAAGGGCGTCCGGTTCGCCAACGCGATCGCGTGATCCAGATCGTCGGCCTCGAATACGCCCAACACCGGACCGAACAGCTCCCGCTGCGCGAGCGGCGCATCGGGATCCGCCAGGCGGATCACGAGCGGCGCGACGAAAAATCCGCGGCCGAACCGGGGATCGGTGGGCAACTCTCCTCCGAACAATCGCTCGGCCTTGCCATCGCGCAGCGCCTGCGCGATCGCGTCGCGCGACCGCGCACTGATCACCGGGCCCACAGCCGCCGCCGGATCATCGACCGGGCCTAACGGCAAGCGTTCGATCTGGGCGCGCAGGCGCGCGAGAAACTCCGTTGCCACGTCGCGCACCACGACCACCCGGCTCGTCGCCGTGCACTTCTGCCCCGCGTAGCGCATCGCACCCGACGCCGCGAGCGCGGCCGCGGCATCGAGGTCCGCATCGCGCGCCACGATGAGCACGTTCTTGCCGCCCATCTCGGTCTGGAACCGCACGTTGCGTCCAGCGGCGAGGGCCGCCACCTGCGCGCCCACCGCGCTCGACCCGGTAAACGAGATGCCGCGCACCGCCGGATGCCCGAGCAGCGGCGTCCCGACGTTAGGCCCGGTGCCGTGCACCACGTTGAACACGCCGGGTGGCAGCTTGGCCGCGACGGCCGTCTCCGCCAGGAGCGACGCCACCTGTGCCGACATTTCCGACGGCTTGAGCACCACCGTGTTCCCGAACGCGAGCGCCGGCGCCGCTTTCCACAACGGAATCGCCAGCGGGAAATTCCACGGCGTAATCAGCGCCACCACGCCTAACGGCTCGCGCAGCGTAAACTGCAGCGCGCCCGGCGCCTGCGATGGAATCACCTCGCCCACCGCGCGCACCGCTTCGCCCGCATAGTACCGCAAAATCACCACCGCCCGCCCGACCTCGCCGCGCGATTCGGCGATCGGCTTGCCCACCTCGCGCGTCATCGCGCGCGCCAGCTCGTCCGCGCGCTGCGCGATCACCCCGGCCCAGGTATAGAGATGCTCGGCCCGCGCCGGTCCGGTGAGGGCGCGCCACGCGCCTAACGCTGCCGCCGCCGCGTCCGCGGCCGCGCGCGCCGTGTCGGCCGTCCCTTCCGGCACGAGTGCCACGACGTCCGACGCGTCGGAGGGATTGAGCGATGGCAGCGTGCTGCCGCCGTTCGTTGGGCGGAACTCCCCTGCCACCAGGTCGGCCAGTACCGCAGCCGTCATGACCCCTCGCCCCGTTGTTCGCGAAGAAACCGCACCAGCGATCGTCCGGCGCCGGTGATGTGTGTCCCCATGAGCTGCGCCGCACGATCCGCGTTGTGACGCCGCGCCGCCGCCACGATCGCACGATGCTCTTCGCTCGCGCGTGATTCGCCATGTGTCAGCGCGAGCTGCATCCGAGCATAGCGTTCGGCGTGCCGGTGCAAGCGCTCCGCGATCCCCAGCGTGAGCGGCCGCTGCGCCGGCGCGAGCATCGTCGAGTGCAACTGCCAGTTGAGCTCACCCCACGCGGACACATCGCGCGCCCGAAACGCCGCGTCGTACGCGTCCAGGATGTCGTCGGCGCGAGCAAAATCCGCCGCCACCATTTTCGGCACCGCCCGCCGCACCAGATCCGCTTCGATCTGCGCCCGCAGCTCGAACAGCTCCTCGATCTCGCCGATCGAGAACGTCGATACTACCGCGCCGCGATGCGGACTGAAGGTCACCAAGCCTTCGACCTCGAGCTGCCGCAGCGCTTCGCGCACCGGAATGCGGCTCACGCCAAGCTCCGCGGCGATCGCATCCTGCCGCAGTGGATCGCCCTCCGCATACGCGCCGGACAGAATGCGCTCGCGGATCGCCTGCAGTGTCGCCCCGGCGAGCGTAAAGCGCTCGATGGGTCCGCCCTCCGCCGGACGACGCGCGCTCGTCCCCGACGCCGCGTCCGCGCGGACGATCGAACGGGTTGGTGCCTGAGTCATGTACGGCCGATTCCTAACGCTGAGACGCGTTCGAGTGAGAAAAATCGTCGTCGCGCGCATATGGGATAAAGTATCCAATATGTGCTCCTTCACAAGTTCTCCACCCATGCAACTTGCCTCCGCCGTCCCACCCGGCGCGAGCCGCACGGTTCCGCGCCCTCCCTTCCCCCTCCCCTCAACCAGATGAATCGCCGTGGCTCGCTACCGGTTCGTGAAGTCGGCCGTCCCGACCTTGATGGTCGTCGGCGACCCGCGGCGCGGCCGCGCCGACGTGGAGTCGTCAGACCGCGGCAGCGCCTCCGCCCATATGCCATACACGCGACCGTCGTATGCCGTCATCCACATGTAGTCGCCGAGGAAGGCGCTCTCGCCCGTGAATGTGTCGTCTGACCAATCGTAATTTTTGAACGTCCTGCCGCGATCCGTGGATCGAGCCAGCGTGACGCGCGTGCCGCGATTCTCCGGGTCGGCGCGCCGGTCGTAGAACTGCACATACACCGCGCCGGTTATCGGATCTACCGCCAGCCACTGCAGAAACTGGTCGTTGCCATCGTGCAAGGGATCGTCGTTCACGCGGAGCGGCCTTGACCACGTGTGACCGTGGTCTGTCGAGCGCGACACGAAGACGTCCACGTCGCCGTTCCGGAAGTCGCTCCAACACACGTACAGTGTGCCATCGTGTGGGTCCACACCGACTTGCGGGAATCCCATGGCGCGCGAGAGGCCGGGAATGCCGGTCGCACCACCGAAGTACGGCGGCCCGACGGTGAGGATCGAGCGCGACGGCGCGAACGTGGCGCCACCGTCGCGCGACGTCGTGAACGCGATGTCGAGACCATCGCTCCAGACCACATACATCGTTCCGTTCGGGGCCACCGTCCCGATGATTCCGACCACAGCGCCGTTGTCATCACGCGGGTAGCCTGCGTGGGTACTGATGCGTTTGGGAGCAGACCACGTTTTCCCGTCGTCGGTGGAGCGCGAGAAGAGCATGATCGACTTGTCGATCTGCCACTCGATCCACGCCTCATAGAGGTTGCCGCGATAGGGACTCCTCCGGCCGGCGTCGGTCCAAATGCGCGGCATGTCTTCGGCCTTGATGCCAGGCTCATGACCCGTGGGCCATACCTTTATCGCGGCGGGCTCGGCGTCCCATGTCTTTCCGCCATCGACGGAGCGGCGCACCCAAATGCCGTTGGCGCCCGCGTTGTGGCCCCAGTACGACGCGGATCCCAGCTTGGCGATGGTCAGGTAAGACAGGTAGACGTGTCCGTTCAGCCCGAAGGCTACGGAGACGTCGCCCGCGCCACGCCACCCCGCGGGCGAAGTGCCTTCGGCGATCGCGAACGTGCCGGCGGAATCGGTCGAGTACGCGACGCCCGGGCCACCATACACGCCGACAACCTGGTTCGGACTGTAAGGATTGACGGCGATGGATGGCTCGCTCCCCGTGCGTCCCTGCGGCGTGATCGTGACCACACGGCCGCCAGGGACGTGGGGGAGGGTCGTCTGGGAGGCGCCAGACGATGGCGCCGCGAAGAGTGCGGCGGCAGCGAGAGAAAGCCACCGCCCGTGGTGCCGGTTCATGTGGCAAAACTCCGTGATGGGAAGCGAAACTTGGATATTATATCCAAAAATTGGCATCGCCGCCACAATGCGGCGCCATCTACGATTCGCCGCGTTGGGCGCGGAGGAATTTCACGAGCGACCGGCCGGCGCCGGCGATGTGCGCGCTCATGAGATGGCTCGCCCGCTCGGCATTGCGGCGCTTGGCCGCGGCGACGATGGCCCGATGTTCCTCGCTTGCGCGCGACTCGCCATGTGTGAGCGCGAGCTGCATGCGCGCGTAGCGGTCGGCGTGTCGGTGCAGATTCTCGGCGATGCCGAACGTCAGTGGCCGGCGGGCGGCGGCCAACATGGTCGAGTGTAGCTGCCAGTTCAGGTCTCCCCAGGCGGCGACGTCGCGGCGCCGGAAGGCGGCGGCGTACGCCTCGAGGATCTCATCGGTCCGCGCGAAATCGGCCGCCGACATCTGCGGCACTGCGCGCCGAACCAGGTCGCCCTCGATCTGTGCGCGCAGCTCGAACAGCTCCTCGATTTCTCCGATCGAGAACGTCGAGACCACAGCGCCACGGTGCGGGCTGAACGTGACGAGGCCTTCGACCTGGAGCTGACGCAGCGCCTCCCGGACCGGGATGCGGCTCACTCCCAGCTCCGACGCGATCGCATCCTGTCGAAGCGGTTCACTCTCCGGGTACGCACCGGATAGGATGCGTTCGCGAATGGCCTCGAGCGTGGCCGCCGTGACGGTGAGTCGCTCGATGGGTCCGGTGACATTTGGGCGGGGAGCCGTGCTGGACGCAGATGGCGTGCTGCGGACGATCGGGCGGGGGCGGGAGGAAGCGCGAGTCATGGCACCGAGGGGCTAAAGGGTCGGTCGCCCGGGAGCGGGACTTCGGTCGGATAAAATATCCGGGCCGGGCCGTCCGGCAAGTCATGGTCCTCATGGCGTGGTACGGCGCAGCACGACGCCGGGCTGATTGCTACGGTCCTGTTCTTCGGATACAATATCCGATCTCGTCTCGCCTCCACACCCGCTGCCACCACCGCCATGACCTCCGCCCTCACCCGCAGCGCCGTCCTGGTCGCTCGTCGCCCGAGCACGGTTGTCCTAACCACCGTCCTCGGCGCAGTCGTCGCCTCGGGCTCCTGGGCCGTGACACTCCCCGCCCAGACCCTGAGCCCGGCCGCCGATTCGACCCTCCATAGTCTTTTCGCCTCTCGCGAATTCGTTGGCGAGGCCGCCGGTCCCATCGCCTGGCTCCCCTCGGGCACCGCCTATACGACGCTCGATCGGACCGCCGCGTCGCCTAACGATCGGGAGATCGTCCAGGTCGATGCCGCCACCGGCAAACGCACCGTCCTCGTTGCCGCCGAGCAGCTTCGCGCCCCCGGCTCGGCCGCGCCCATCGCGCTCGACGGCTATGCCTTCTCGCGCGATTTGAACCTCGTGCTGCTCTACACCAATGCCCAACGGAACTGGCATCACGGCAACACCCGCGGCGACTACTGGGTCCTCGATCGCCGCACCGGGGCACTCCGCAAACTCGGCGGCCCGAACGCCGAGCCATCGTCTCTCCGCTTCGCCAAATTCTCGCCGCAGGGTGACCGCGTCGCCTACGTCCGTGACAACGACCTCTACGTCGAGCGGGTGAGCGACGGCGCCATCACGCGCCTCACCACCGACGGCTCAGCCAACATCCTCAACGGTGTCGCCGATTGGGTCGACGAGGAAGAGCTCTACCTGCGCGACTGCTTCCGCTGGTCGCCGGACGGGACCGCCATCGCCTACTGGCAGTTCGACCAATCTGGCGTGCCCATCTACGATATCATCAACGACACCGACTCGCTCTATCCGACGATAACCCCTCAGCCGTATCCCGTTCCCGGCGCCACCAATGCCAGCGTCCGGGCCGGAGTCGTCAGCGCGAGCGGCGGACCCACGACGTGGCTCCGCCTGCCCGGCGATCCACGCCAGCACTACATCCCGTACCTCGAGTGGAGCGGGCCGCACGAGCTGCTCGTCCAGCATCTCGACCGCCTCCAGCAGCACGACGACGTCATGCTCGCCGACGCCGCTACCGGGGCCGTCCACACGATGTTCACCGAGCACGACAGCGCGTGGGTCGACGTTGATCGCAACATCCCCTGGATCGACAACGGTCGCCGTTTCCTCTGGCTGAGCGACCGCGATGGATGGCGACACGTCTACAGCATCGCGCGCGACGGGCGCGATGTCCGCCTGCTCACGCCCGGCGACTACGATGTCGAAGGCATCGAAGGCATCGATGAGCGCCACGACATCCTCTACGTCTCTGCGTCGCCGCACAACGCTACGCAGCGCTACCTCTACCGCGTGCCCCTCCGCACCGGCGGCGCCGCGACCCGCGTCACCCCCGCGGGACGGCCGGGCACGCACACGTACCAGCTCTCGCCTAACGGAGCATGGGCGATCCACACCTACAGCACGTTCGATACGCCGCCCGTCACCGAGCTCGTCCAGCTTCCGCGGCACACGACGCAGCGCGTCGTGGTCACGAACGACGCGCTCCGCGCCGCCGCCCACTCGCTCATCACGTCGCCCGTCGAGTTCTTCACCGTGCCGGTGGGTGACGGTGTCACGCTCGATGGCTGGATGATCAAGCCGCCGCATTTCGATCCGGCGAGGAAATATCCCGTCTTCGTGTATGTGTACGGCGAGCCAGCGGGACAGACGGTGACCGACCGCTGGGGCGGCGTCAACATTCTCTGGCACCGCTTCATCGCCGAGCAGGGCTACATCGTGCTCAGCGTCGACAACCAGGGCACGCCCGCGCCGAAGGGACGCCACTGGCGCAAGCTCATCTATGGGGCGATTGGTCCGCTCGCCAGCCAACAGCAGGCCGCCGCGATGCGCGAGCTCGAGCGCACGCGGCCGTATCTCGATGCCGCCCGCGTGGGCATCCACGGCCACAGCGGCGGCGGCTCCCAGACGCTCAACGCGCTCTTCCGCTATCCCGACATCTACCAGTTAGGCGAGGCCGTGTCCTCGGTGCCCGACCAGCGCTTTTACGATTCGATCTACGAGGAGCGGTACGTCGGGCTGCCTCAGCAGCACCCGGAGAACTATCAGGTCAGCTCGCCCATCAACTTCGCGGCCGGGCTGCGTGGGAAGCTGCTCCTCGTCCACGGCTCGGGCGACGACAACGTGCACTACAAGGGCGCGGAAGCACTCTCCAACCGCCTCATCGCGCTCGGCAAACCGTTCGACTTCATGGTGTATCCCAACCGCTCGCACTGCGACTGCGAGGGGCCGGGCACCACGCTGCATCTCTACACGCTGCTCACCAGGTATCTGCTGGCCAACATTCCGGCCGGACCGCGCTGATCATCCCGTAGCCGGTTGCGGCCGCTCGCCCAACGGCGCACGTCTGTGCGGCGGGGCGAGCTCGTCCGCCGGCTCGCTCTTGCGCGCGCAGGCACTGCGTATATTGTATCCAAACTCATTGGATACTATATAAAAGCCCCTACGGTAGCGCGATCGCCACGCCGCGTCGACGCCCACTCACGCGCCCGCGCGACTCATTCCCCGCTCGACCCCACTACACCCTCTGCACGAACTGGTAAGGAGGTAGAATGCATCGCTCAGCTCGAGTAGCACTCGCGCTCGCCGGCGCGATCGCGCTGCTCCCGGCCTGGGCCGTGGCTCAGCAAGGCGCCACGATCACCGGCCGCGTCACCAGCGACGCGGGTCAGCCGCTCGCCAACGCCAGCGTGTTCGTCCAAGGCACACGATATGGCGCGCTCAGCAAGGACGACGGACGCTACTCCTTCACGGTGCCCGCCAGCGCCGTCTCCAACCAGGCGGCCACCCTCACCGCTCGCTTGATCGGCTTTCACGCCCTCTCGGCGCAGATCACGCTCTCGCAAGGCACGATCACCCACGACTTCACCCTCGTTGAGATGCCGACGCGCCTCGAAGCCGTCGTCACGACCGCCCTCGGCATCCAGAAACAGAAAAGCCAGCTCGGGACGGCCCAACAAGAGCTCAGCAGCGCCGAGCTCAATACCACCCACGCGCAGAACTTCGTCGATCAACTCCAGGGCAAAGTGTCCGGCGTCTCCATCGTCGGCACCGGGCAGCCCGGCGGCTCCACGAACATCGTCATTCGCGGCGCCAATTCCATCAACGGCAACAACGACCCGCTGTTCATTGTCGACGGCGTGCCTGTCGCCAACGATGACCGAGGCGGCTCGCCTAACCCGGGCTCACTCGGCAGCAGCACGTCAGGCACCGACATGGGCAGCACGATCAACGACATCAATCCCGACGACATCGAGAGCATCTCGATCCTCAAAGGCCCGAACGCCGCAGCCCTCTACGGCTCACGCGCCGCCAACGGCGTCGTGCTCATCACCACCAAGCACGGCCGCGGCACCGACGGGAAGATGCAGACGCAATTGAGCACGACGTACACCTTCGACAATCCGTCCATCTCGATGGATTGGCAGAATCTCTACGGCCAGGGCTCAGCCGGTGACTTCCAGTACGTCGATGGCCGGGGCGGCGGCGTCAACGACGGCTATGACCAGAGCTACGGTCCGCGCATGGATGGCCGGCTCATCGATCAATTCACTGGGCCGCAACAGCCCTTTCTGCCGCATCCCAACAACGTCTCCAACTTCTTCCAGACCGGACACAATTGGGCCACGACGCTGGCCGTTTCAGGTGGGACCGACAAGGCCAATGCCCGACTCTCCGTCGGAAACACCAACGTCAGCGGCGTCATCCCGAATAACTACTTCAAGAGCACCAATGCCACGATCGCCGGCACGCTGAAGATCGGCAATCGCCTAACGACGACGGGTTCGATTCTCTATACCCTCGACGATGCGCACAACCGACCCGGCGACGGATACAACACCGGCATCCTCGAGCAGTTCATCTGGTTCGGCCGGCAAGTCGACATGAACGCGCTCAAGGCGCGCCAGTACGATGCCAACGGCAATCTCTACAACTGGAATCTCAACTTCCACAACAATCCGTACTGGCTCCAGTACGACAATCCGGAGCACGACACTCGCCACCGCGCAATTCTGAATGCGTCAGGCACGTATCAGGTTGCGGATTGGCTCAGCGCCACGCTCCGCACGGGCGAGGACTACTACGACTGGAACATCAATCGCGACTATGCGCAGGGGAACATTCAGTACGCGAACGCGAACTACTTCGGCGCTTTCGCACTCAACACGCAGGGTAGCCGCGAGACGAACACGGACTTCCTTCTCAATGCCAACAAGTCAATCACCAGCAAGTTGGCTGTGTCCGGATTGGCCGGCGCCACGCGCCGCTACGACGCCTTCACCACGGCTTCGACCGCCGTGTCCGGCATCTCCGTCCCTGGCACCTACAACGTTTCGAACGCCGCCATCTCGCCGACCCTGAGTCAGTTCTCCTCGGCGCAGCAGGTCAACAGCCTGTACGGTTCGGCGTCGTTCACGTGGAACAACTGGTGGACCGTCGAGGCCACGGGACGCAATGACTGGTCATCCACCCTTCCGCGCAACGGCAATTCGTACTTCTACCCGAGCGCGAACACCTCGATGGTGCTCACCGACGCGCTGCCATCGCTCAAGAGCAACGTCTTGTCGTATCTCAAACTGCGCGGCGCCATCGCGCGCGTCGGCAGCGATGCCGTGCCGTACCAGCTCGCGAGCACGTATGTAGGCTCGTCGACAAAGTTCGGCTCGCAGCCCGAGTACTCGTTGAGCAACAACATCGCGAACTCGACTCTCAAGCCGGAGATCACAACGTCCGATGAGGTCGGCGCCGAAATCGGCTTCTTGAACGATCGCGTGACCCTCGACGCCAGCTACTACTACAAGAGCACGAAGAATCAGATCATCAACCTCACCGTCTCGGCGACGTCGGGATTCAACACGAAGTCGCTCAACGCCGGCAACATCGTCAACAAGGGATTCGAGGCGCTGCTCACGGCGACTCCGATCAAGAACGCCGGCGGATTCGAGTGGACCACCAGCTTCAACTTCTCCCAGAATCGAAGCCGAGTCGTCTCGCTCACGAAGGGACTTTCGACCGTCGTGCTCGGCAGGGCGTGGGGCGCGTCGGTTGAAGCGCGCGTCGGCCAGCCGTATGGAGACATCTACGGGCACACGTTCCTGCGCGACAGCGCCGGCAACCTGCTCCTCCTCAACGGCATGGCGCAGCAGGGTCCGCGCGCCGTCCTCGGGAACGTCAACCCCGATTGGTTAGGCGGATGGAGCAACACGTTCCGCTACAAGCACTTCATGCTCAGTGCGCTGGTCGACATCCGGAAAGGCGGCCAGATCTTCAGCATCACCAACATGATGTGCGAGCAGTCGGGAACCTGTGCCTCGACGCTCCGTGGCCGCGAGCAGGATTGGAATGCACCCGGCATTGTTGCCAAGGGCATCGACCAGTCGACGGGCCAGCCTAACACGGTCAACGTCACGTCCGAGCGCTGGTTCCAGGGCTTGTGGGAGATTCACCAGGATTACGTGTACGACGCGAGCTACATCAAGCTCCGCGAGCTGCGCTTCGGATATGATCTGCCGAGCAGTCTCGCCGCACACCTGTACGCGCAGACGATCAACGTGTCGGTGGTCGGTCGAAACCTGCTGACCCACAAGAACGTGCCTAACATCGACCCGGAGTTCGCCTACAGCACCGGCAATTTCCAAGGGATGGAGTTCGCGAACCTGTCAACAAACCGCAGCATCGGCCTCAACCTTCAGGTCACGCCCTAACCGGCCATGCCGAACAGAGAGCTCACGATGAACACGACACGCCTTGCACGCTTGGCGGCCGGGCTCGCGCTTGCCATCGGAACGGCCGCGTGTAACTCCGACCGACTCACCAACCTGAACGTCGACCCGAACAATCCGACCGCGGCGCCTCCCGGTGCCCTCTTTACGAGCGCGGTCGATGCGTCGGTCGGCCGCTGGCTCGGCGGCTTCGACCACGGCCAGACCGAAATCCTGATTCAGCACTTCGCCGAGACCACCTATCCGCAGGAGGACGAGTACATCAATTTCAGCGCCGATCGCACCGAGGGCTCGTTCAACAATTCATACGCAAACGAGCTCGAGGACCTGCGGAAGGTCGCGGCGAAAGGCAATGCGCTCGGTCGCCCCGGCCTCTCCGGTCCGGCAATGGTGCTGCAGACGTGGGGCTTCGATTTCCTCACCGACTCGTGGGGCGACGTTCCCTACTCGCAAGCGCTGCAGGGCGACACGGCGTCCGGCAGCCTCGCACCGGCGTACGACAAGCAGCAGGACATCTACGCCGGATTCTTCAGCAAGCTCGACTCAGCCGTGTCGGCCATGGCGAGCGACCCGACCGACGACCCCGGGCTCGGCAACGCGGATCCGATCTACGGTGGGAATCTCCAGAATTGGATGCGCTTCGCCAATTCGCTCCGCGCCCGCCTCGCGCTTCGCCTGGTGAACGTGGACCCGACCACGGCCAACGCGCAGCTCGCCGCGGCCTTCTCGGCGCCCGGCGGCACCTTCACGTCCAACGACGACGCCGCGAAGCTCGTGTGGCCGGGTGACGGCGTGAAAGACAATCCGCTGGCCGACCGGTTTCAGACGCGCGACGACTATCGCATGGCCAAGTCGCTCATGGACAGCCTCGTCGCGTGGAACGATCCACGAGTCGCTGTCTACGCCCAACCCGTCGTCGATTCGTCGATTTATCGGAACGGCTACGGCGGCATGCCTAACGGTCTGTCGCAGGACTCGGCCGGAAAGTGGTTCCGCATCGCCTCGCGTCCTGGACTCATGTTCTACCCCGGCGTCACGTCGTACGGCACGTTCGGAACGTCCGCCGGCCTGTCTGCTCCGTCGTACCTCATGACCTACGCCGAATTGATGTTCATCCGCGCCGAGGCCGCGGAGCGTGGGTTAGGCGGGTTGTCGGCCGGCGACGCGGCCGCCGACTACGACTCGGCGATCACCGCGTCCATGAATCAGTGGGGGATCACAGACCCGGTCGCGATCAACGCGTACCTCGCGCAACCCGCCATCGCGTACAAAGGCGGCACGGCAGGCCTCATACAGATCGCGCAGCAGAAGTGGATCGCGCTGTTCCGCGATGGCGCACAAGCGTGGGCCGAGTGGCGGCGCACCTGCCAACCGTCATGGATCAAGGCCGGCCCGGCAGCCGTGCTCAACTATGTTCCCCGGCGGTTCCTGTACTCGATCGCCGAACAATCGGTGAACGCGGACAACGTCAACGCCGCGATCGCCGACCAGGGTCCGGACGCGTTCGATACCCGCGTCTACTGGGACAAGCAGCCAACGAACGCACCGACCTACGTCTCAGCGTCCGCCTGCGCCGGAACGCCATGACCGCACGAGGGTCTACCGAATGAAACGACGCGAGCCCCCCGGTTTCACCGGGGGGCTCGCTGCGTTGGGCCATCGCGTGCGATCGCCGCTACCAGAGATCGTACCCCATGTTGCCGCGGTCCATGTACATGAAGTACGGGTAGTAGCGCTCGATGTCGTAGAACGGCCGGAACTTGCTGCGCACGACCTTTCCGTTAGGCATGTGCACGCGGAACGCGCCTGGTCTTTCGTCAGGCACGAGCAACGACGCGAGCGTCGCATCATCCGTGGGCAGGTGGAAGTACGGCTCGTGCCAATCGCCCTCCAGGACCATCACGGCCGGTCCGCGCACGACCGCCACCCGATCCGGGTGCCACCGGTCTACGGGCTCCATGCGGAGCACGAGTGGAATTCGGATGTCCACGCGGTCGCCCGAGTGCCACTCCCGCGAGAGGGTCCCCCACGTGCCGGCCGCGAGGCGCGTCTCGACCGGCGTCCCATTCACCGACACCGAGGCATCGCGCGTCCAGCTCGGTAGTCGGAAGTTGAGCGCGAAGCGCGTCGGCCGGTCCAGCTCGAGCGTCAGCGTCGACAGGTCCGCTTCCGGATAGCTCGTCTGCTGCGTCAGCTTCACCGTGCCGCCGCCCGCGCGGCGCCGCCACGTCACTGCCGACGGCACATACAGATTCACGTACAGATCGGCATCGGTCTTGTAGTAGATGATGTCGTGGTACGCCGCGATGTTCTGGATGAACGTTCCGGAGCAGCACGGCCACGCTTCCCAGAAGGGCACCTTCTTGCCGCCGCCCACGCGATAGTCGGCGTAGTAGAACGCGCTGCCGTCGGGTTCGGGGAGCAGCGCTGCCCCGTTGCCGTTGTACAGCAGCCGCTCCGCCCAGTCGCCGTAGTGCGCCTCTCCCGTTAGGCGCAGCATGTACTGCGACAGCTTGAACCCGGCCCACGTCCCGCAGGGCGTCTCCGCCGTGTCCGCCCGCGCGTCCAGCGACTTGCCCAGGCTTCCGTTAGGCGTGACGAAGCGCTCCGATGGACCGTACCCGCCCGTCGCGAAGCATTGCGTCTGCTGGATGTAGTCGTAGGCGTTCCGGCAGATGCGGAGGTATCGAGCATCGCCGGTCACCTCGTATGTCTTGGCCGCGCTGCTGAAGGTGTTCACGTGGCTGTACGCGTGCGCCCCCTGCGCGTCGGGCGGCAGGGCCGTGTCCGCGAACTTGTTCCAGTAGTCGTGATACAGCCACACCTCGGCGAACCGCGCAAAGCGCGGATTGCCCGTGAGCTGGTACGCACGATAGAGGTTCTCCGACAGCGTGTACCACTCGTGGGGTGAGCCGTAGTACGCCGTCGGATCGCTCCGGCTGCGGAGCGTGCGCGCGCGGCTGAACGTCTTGTCCGCCCAGTCGGTCACACGCTCGAGCAGCGGGATCGCCTCGCCAACACCCGCGTAGAGCTGCAGGTCTACCAGCCCGCACACCAGTTTGTCGTACGCGTACGTGTCCATGCGGCAGTCGCCGTCCGCGCCCACCGTCTTCGCCCACCCGCGCAGCAGACCGACCGCCTTGTCCTTCATCGGTTGATCGCCGGTCGCGCGATACATCCGCGCCATCCCGCTCAGCCATTGGCCGAACACCGTGTTGCTGTTGGTGCGGCACCAGCCGCCTAACGGCTTGCCGGGCGCCGGGAGCCCCGCGGCCGCGCGGTACCCGTGGAGTATGTCGTCGTCCGACACGCCGTAGTACCGATCGCGCCCCGCCTGATACTGTCGCTGCCAGCGGCCATCGAGCAGCGTGACGCCGTCGTAATCGAAGGGCTCGAGCTTGGTCACCGCTGCCGGCGCGCCGACAGCCATCGGACCACTTGTCGCCGGAGCCGCGCCGCGTGTCGCCTGCATCAGTATGAACGCCGCTGCCGGTACCGACGCGAGAAAGTCACGCCGATCCATATCGCTGTCCATCGCCGTCTCCCCCCGCGGGCCAGGTCGAAGCCGATACGTGGTTTGGATATTGTATCCCATCCCACCATACGCGCGGATTTTTGGCCCGTCAAGGATTCGGAGCTCCGCGGCGACTCGTGACGCACACCCCCTACTCCCCCCTCCCACTTCTCTCCTATCCTTGTGGTAGCGCACCGATGTGCGCTCGTCGCAGCCCCGACGGTACGTCTCACACTCCGGCCACCCTGCTTCCCTGCCGTGTCCCTGACCCTCCGCGCCCTACGCAAGTCGTACCCCGATGTCGTCGCCGTCGATGGCCTCGACCTCGACGTGCGCTCCGGCGAGTGCTTCGGGCTCCTCGGACCCAACGGCGCCGGCAAGACCACCACCATCGAGATCTGCGAGGGCCTAACCGCGCCCGACAGCGGCGACGTCATCGTCCTCGGACGCCGCTGGACCGAGCATCCCCGCGAGCTCCGTGAACGCCTGGGGATTCAGCTGCAGGAAACGCAGCTGTCGGAGAAACTCACCGTCGAAGAAACGGTTCGCCTCTTTCGCTCCTTCTTCCGTGAAGGACGCGAAGTGAGCGACGTGATCGCCCTCGTACAGCTCGAGGAAAAACAGCACTCCCGCGTCGGCGCACTTTCTGGTGGACAGAAGCAGCGCCTCGCCCTCGCGTGCGCACTCGTTGGCGACCCCGATCTGCTGTTCCTGGATGAGCCCACTACGGGTCTCGACCCGCAAGCGCGCCGGCAACTCTGGGACCTCATTGAGCAATTCCGCGCCGCCGGCCGCACGATCGTCCTCACCACCCACTATATGGATGAGGCCGAGAGACTCTGCGACCGCGTCGCGATCATGGATCACGGAAAGGTGATCGCCCTCGGCACGCCGCGTGAGCTCATCCGCGCCAGGCGCGCCGAGCATGTGGTGACCTTCTCCGCGGCGCATGCGGGACGAATCGATCTCCACACACTGCGTGCGATCGATGGCGTGCTCGACGCGCGCGCCGAGAACAGCGGATTTCAGCTCGACGTGTCCGAGCTCCACCGCGTCGTGCCCGCGTTGCTCAGCGCGCTCAACGAGCGCGGCATTGAAATGAACGAGCTGCAGACGCATTCAGCCACGCTCGAGGATGTTTTCGTGTCTCTCACCGGACGCCATTTGCGCGATGACTGAGACGACGCTCGCACCTCCGGCGCGCGAACGCACCGCGCCATCGCCTCGCCGCCCGCGCCGGCTCCGCGACAGCTCGCTGGCGCAGCTCACGCTCGTGCGCTATCGCGAGTTCCTGCGCGAACCGGAAGCGGTGTTCTGGGTGTTCGTGTTCCCCGTGCTGCTCGCGGCCGGCCTTGGCATTGCGTTCCGCAACCGGCCGGCCGAGAAGCAGCACGTCGCCGTGTTGTCGACAGCGCCCGGCGCCGCGCCGTTGGCCACTGCCTTACGGAGCGATTCATCGCTCGATGTCGACGTGTTGGACGACAGCGCCGCCGCACGAGCGCTCAGAACGGGTGAAGTCGCGCTGGTCGTCGTGCCGCAAGGCGGCGGTGCCGTATCGTATCGGTATGACGACACGCGACCCGAAGCACGCGCCGCGCGACTCGTTGCCGACGCCGCCGTGCAGCGCGCCGCCGGCCGCCGCGACCCAATCACCGTTGCCGACCAGCACGTGCGCGAGCGCGGCTCGCGCTACATCGACTTCGTGATCCCCGGTCTGTTAGGCATGAACCTGATGGGTAGCGGCATCTGGGGCATTGGCTTCGCGATCGTCGACGCGCGCAAGAAGAAACTGCTCAAGCGCCTGATTGCCACGCCGATGCGGAAGCCCGAGTACCTCGCGTCGTTCCTCTTGTCGCGCCTCACGATGTTGTTCTTCGAGGTGGTGACGCTGTTGGGCTTCGGCGCGCTCATCTTCGGCGTTCCGCTCCGCGGATCCTACCTCGAGCTGGCGTTCATCTGTCTCGTCGCGTCGCTCACGTTCGGCGCGATGGGACTGCTGGTGGCCTCGCGCGCCCGCACGGTGGAAGGCGCATCGGGTCTCATGAACCTCGTGATGCTGCCGATGTGGGTGTTCTCGGGCGTGTTCTTCTCCGCGTCGAACTTCCCGAAGACGATGCAGCCTTTCATCCAGGCGCTGCCGCTCACGGCGGTGAACAACGCGCTGCGTGCGAACATGCTGCAGGGTGCCGGGCTCGGCCACGTCGCCGGCGAGTTAGGCATTGCGCTCGCGTGGCTGGTCCTCAGCTTCCTCGTGGCGTTGAAGCTGTTCCGCTGGAAGTAGTCGGCCGTCAGTCCTTCGGGTTCGTCGCCCACACGGTGACGTCCTTGACCAACACGCGCTCGTCCAGCGCCAGCATGCTCGCGATCACGTCCGCGATGTCGTCGGCGTGCAGCTTCGTCGGCGTCTCCGCCGAGCTCGGGCGTCCCGAATTCGCGCGGAATTCGGTGAGCACTTCGCTCGGATTGATCTGCATCACCCGAATACCGTACTGCCGCAGCTCCGTACGCCACACATCCGTTAGGCCGGCCAGCGCGAACTTGCTCGACGCATACGCGGTTCCGTTCGCGCCGCCCCGCAGTCCGGATGTGGACACGACGTTCACGATGGTCCCGCGCTGCAGCGTCACGAAGTGGCGCGCCGAATCCCGCGCCACCAGCATGGCGCCGAGCACGTTCGTCTCCCACACACTCCGGAAGTCCGCCATGGTCGTGTCGACCAACGGCGCGAACCGGCCGAACCCCGCGTTGTTGATGAGGGTGTCGTAGCCGCCTAACTTCTCGATCACCGTCTGGACGAGCCGCGCCACGTCGGCCTCCCGGCTCACGTCCGCCTCGACGGCAAGCGCGCCAGTCGCGTTCGCCGCCGCGCGCAGCCGCTGGCCGTTGCGCCCGCAGATCGCCACCTTGGCGCCCGCCGACACGAGGCGCTTCGCCGTCGCCAACCCGATCCCCGAGCTCCCGCCCGTCACCAGGACCTTCGCGTTCTTCAGCTCCATTTCCCCCTCATCCGAATCTCAGTCGTCGCCGTGTGCCGGCTCGGCCTCCGGTACCGCGAACTCACCCGTCCCGCGCCGTTTGAAGAACCGCTCCACCGCCCGCTCCTTCCACCCCTCGAGAATCTCGTACACGGTCGGGATGACCAACAAGGTCAGCAGCGTCGACGTGATCACGCCGCCGATCACCGCCCTGCCCAACGGGGCCCGGAAATCCGCGCCCTCGCCGCGTCCGATCGCCACCGGCAGCATGCCCGCGATCAGCGCCAAGGTCGTCATGATGATCGGCCTGAGCCTGATCCGGCCCGCCTCGATCAACGACTCGCGCAGCGGAATCCCGCGCTCCCGCGCCCACTTCGCGAAGTCGATGAGCAGAATGGCGTTCTTCGCCACGATGCCCATGAGCAGGATCACGCCGATCAGGCTCATGATGTTGATCGTGCTTCCCGTGACGAGGAGCGCCAGCACCACGCCAATCAGCGACAGCGGCAGCGAGACCAGAATGGAGATCGGGTCGAGGAAGGACCCGAACTGGACGACGAGGATCAAGTACATGAGCAGAACCGCGACGCCTAACGCCACGGCCATGCGGCTGTAGACGTCCGCCTGGTCCTGCGCCTGCGCGCCCTGCGTGATGTCCACACCCGCCGGCAGCTTGAGCGTGGCAATGCGCGCGTTCATCTCCTTCAGCACTTCGGTGAGCGGCCGCCCCTGCACGTTGGCCTCGACGCTCACCACCTTCTCGTGATTCAGGTGCTGGATCTCCGCAGGGCCCACGCCCTCGGTGACGGTCGCGATCTGGCCTAACGGTATCGTGACGGGTGCCGCGCCCTGGCCGCCGCCCACGACCAGCGGCAAGCGCGACAGGTCCGCCGGACGCTCGCGCGATTCCGGCGCCAGCCGCACGGTCACGTCGCGCGTCTCGCCCGTCGGATCCACCCAATCGCCCGCTTTGAGTCCCGCGAACGCTGGACGCAGCGACTGCGCCACCTGGTCCACCGTCACGCCTAACGAGCCGGCGAGCGGCCGGTTCACTTGCACTTCGAGCTCCGGTTTCTGCCCGCGCACCGACAAGCCCACGTCCACCGCGCCGGGCACCTGCGCCGACACGCGGGCCGCCTGCTCGGCGAACGTGGTGAGCACGGTTTGGTCGGTGCCGCGAATCTGAATCTGGATCTGCTTGATGGCCCCGCCGAATCCGCTCGTGAACACCGACGGCGTGGCGCCGCCGATCCGCTGCAGCTCGCGGCGCATGATCTCGCCTAACTGATCCTGGCTCAGCGACCGGTCCGCCTTCGGGGTCAGCCGCACGTACACCAGCGCCTGGTCGACGCCCGGCGCCCTGCCCATCAGCTCGGTCCCGACCGTGGTGTACGTGTACGCCACTTCGCGGTGCGCCCGCGCGATCCGCGCCGCTTCTTCGGCCTTGAGCTTGGTGTACTCGAGGTTCGAACCCGGCGGCGTTTGGATGATGAAGTCGATTTCACTACGGTCGCTCACCGGCACGAACTCCGCGCCGACCAAACCGCTCCCCACCAGAAACAGCGCTCCCACGAGGCTGAGGAACGCCAACGCGACCATGCCCGCGCGATGGTCCAGGGCCCACCCGATCACGACCTTGTACCGGTCGGCCATCCGTTCGAACCACCTGTTGAACCGCTCCAGGTGGTGGGAGATGAAGCCACGATGCTCGTGCGCCTCCACCTGCGGGTCCGCCCAGTACGCCGAGAGCATCGGGTCGAGCGAGAACGATACGAACAGCGACACCAACACGGCGCACGCAATCGTGAGCGCGAACGGTTTGAACCATTGCCCGGCCAGCCCGTACATGAACGCGACCGGCACGAACACCGCGACGATCGAGAACGTCGTTGCCGTGACCGCCAAGCCGATCTCGTTCGTGCCCTCGTGCGACGCCTCGTAATGGTTCTTCCCCATCTCAATGTGCCGCACAATGTTCTCGCGCACCACGATGGCGTCATCGATCAAGATGCCGATCGCCAGCGACAGGCCTAACAGAGACATGGTGTTCAGCGTGAAGCCGAAAACCCAGACCGCGATGAACGAGGCCACCACGCTGACCGGCAGCGCGAGGCCCGTGATCACCGTGGACCGCCACGAGTTCAGGAATAGGAACACCACCAGCACCGTGAGCAGCGCGCCCTCGACCAGCGCCTCCTCGACGTTCGTCACCGCGTGGTGCACGCGGTCGCCCGAATTCTGCACGACCTCCATTTTGGCGCCGGCCGGCAACGTCTTCTGCAACCGCGCCACGTGCTCCAGCACTGCCTTACTGACGGCCGTGGTGCTGTAGCCCTTCGATTTCTTGATGTCGATGCCCACGGCCTCCCGGCCGTTGAACATCGCGCTCGTTCGCGGTTCTTCCGTCCCATCGAAGACGGTCGCCACCTGGCCTAACCGAATGACCGCGCCCTGCCGCTGCGCCACGACCAGATTCGCGAAGTCCTGTGCGTCCTCCAGACGCCCCTTGAGACGGATCGATTGCTCCTCGAGCGAGCTGTTCAATCGCCCAACCGGCGCCGCGAGATTCTGTTGTCCGATCGCCTGCACGACGTCCGCGATGCTGACGCCGTTCGCCTGCAGGTCGCTCGGGTGAACCTGCACCGTCATCTCCCGCTTGATGCCGCCCGCGACAGTCACCTCGCCCACGCCCGGCACCGCGCGCAGATCGCGCACGATGCCCGGATCGGCGATGCGCGTCAGCGTCGCCGGCGGAATGGTCAACGACGTCAGCGTCAGCGACACCACGGGCATCTCGCTCGGATCGAGCCGGCTCAGCACCGGCTCCTTCATTTCCGTCGGGAGATCCTCGCGCTTGGACGAAATCGCATCGCGGATGTCCTGCGATGCCTGCTGGATGTCCTTGTCGTAGTCGAACACGACCAGGAACTGCGCCAACCCATCGGTCGACGTCGATGTCGTGCGCTGCCAGTCGATGCCCGTGATCGACGAGAACGCATCCTCGATCGGATCCACGACCTCGCGCTCGACCACGTCGGGCGACGCGCCGGGATACGAGATGCTCACCGCGATCATCGGCTGCTGGATGTCGGGGAACTCGTCGGTCTGCAGCCGCGCGAGCGACGCAACGCCGAATGTGACCAGCGCCAGGATCACCGTGATCGTGACGATGGGCCGCTTGATGGCAAAATCGGAAATGAACATGCGTCCCCCGCCTGCCTAACGCTGCGCCGTCGTCGAATCGGACGACATCATGACCTTGACCGGCGTGCCCGGCGTGATCCCCTGCGCCGCGCCGACCAGCAGCGTGTCGCCGGCCTTGAGCCCCGCCGTCACCTCGTACAATCCGCGCACATCGTCGCGAATTCCTAACTGCACGTTCACGCGCTCCGTGCGGCCGCCCTTGACCCGCAGCACCGCCGGCGTCACCCCCCGCTGATCCACCGCGCTCACCGGCGCCACCAGCGCCGTGCGCGTCTCTGATGCCACGCGACCCTGCGCGAACAGCCCCGCGACGAGATCGCTCCGCTCGTTCGGAATCGAGACGTCGATCTTGATCTGCCGCGTCACCGGATCCGCCGCCGGACTCACGAACTCGATGTGCCCGACGAACGTCCGTCCCGGATACCCCGACACCGAGAACCGCACCGGCGCGTCGCGCCTGATGGCGGCGATCTGTTCCGACGGCACCGATGCTTCGAGGCGCATGCTCGCCGGATCGATCACCGTGAGCAGCGCGGTTCCCGGCTGCACGACGTCGCCCGCACTCACCTGGCGATCGCTCACCTGTCCGTCGAACGGCGCCCGAATGAAGGTCTTGCCCAACGTCTGCTGCGCCTGCGTGAGCCGCGCCTGCGCGTCGTCGTTCGCCGCCGTGGCGGACGCGAGCTCGCTCTGCGCCGCCTCCAAGTCGCGCTGCGCGATGGCCCCTGCTTTTTCCAACGCGGTCGATCGATCGAAGTTTCGCTGGGCGTTGTCGAGCGAGAGCTTGGCCGAGCGCGCGCCGGACTGCGCCGACAACGCCGCTTGGCGAAGCGCCGTGTCGTCGATGCGCGCCAGCAGCTGTCCGCGCCTAACGGACTGTCCGCGATCCACGTACGTCTGCAGCACCGGCCCCGCCACCTCGGCGCGCAGCGTCGCCGTTTGCCGTGCCTCGAGCGTCCCCGAAATCGGAGGCCCGCTCTGCAGCTCATCCATGGTGGCGACCGCGACGTTCTCGCGCCCCACGTCGACCGCTGCCGGCGCGGCCGCCGCCTGCGACGCGTTCTTGCCGCGGCACGCGCCCGCAGTCGCGACGGCCGCCGCGAGCGCTGCCCAACGCACTGCCCAACGGAACCCGCCCCCCATGCGCCGCATCATGGCGTCACCCCGGATGGATTGGGCGACGTGTTCGTCAGCACACCGGGAGTCGGTTGCGTCGGCGTCACCGTCTGGACCGGCGGAACCGTGAGCGACGGCGCCGGCTGCTGCATGGTGTTCGTCATCGTCGGCGCCCCCGGCGCCCCGGTCGTCGAAATCGGCAGATCATGCAAGAGCGCGAACCGCACGCGCGCCACCTGGAAATCGCGCGCCGCTTGCGCACGATTGGCCTGCGCCTGCTGCAGCGAGATGCGCGAATCGGAGAGCTCCGTCTGCGGCGAGATGCCCTCGCGATACCGTACTTCCGCGATCTGATACGCCTTCACGGCTTGCTCGACCGTTCCCTCGCTCGCCGCGAACTGCGCTTGCGCCGCCTCGAGCTGCGACACCGCGTCGCGCGTGTCGAGCGCCGCCAATTGGCGCGTCTGCCGTTGCCGCGCCTGCGATTCGCGCAGGTTCGCCTCCGCAACCATCTCGTCCCCGTGAATCGACCCGCCGGTGAACAGCGGCACCTGAATGCCGCCCGTCACCGTCCAGTTGTTGCGGAATTGGCTCCAGTCCGGGAAGCCGCTGCTGGGAAACGCCTCGCGTCCGAACTGCGACGACAACGTGAGTGTCGGAATGCGCTGCGCTTTCGCCACCGTGAGCGCGGCCTGGTCCGCTTCCACGGCTTCATCGGCCTCGCGCACGGGCGCACGCCGGGTCGACACCGTATCCGGCGTCGAGGCGAGCAGCGCCGTCAGCCGCGAGGACACCGCCGACCCCGTGTCGCCTAACGTCGTGGTGAGGACGACCTCTTCGCCTAACGGGAGGTCGAGCGCCTGCTTGAGCCGCAGATAGGCAAGGTCGCGGCTCGACCGGCGCTGGATCACGACCGGCACCTGGTTGTCCCGCGTCACCTGCGCGCGCAGCAAATCGAATTCCGGCTGGTTGCCCACGTTCTTCGCCACGCGCGTCTGCGCGAGCGTGGTGTCCGCCTGCGACAGCGTCGCCACCGCGATCTCGAGCAACCGGTCGCTCAGTGCCGCGTCGTAGTACGCCTGCGTCACCTGCAAAATGAGCTGCGCCCGAGCCGCCGTGAGGCCGATCTCCGCCGTTTCCCGTTGGGCACCCGCCTGCCGCACCTGCGCGCCCACCCGGCCGCCCGAGAACAGGCTCTGCGTGAGCTGCAAGCCGAGCGTGTACTGGTTGGCCGAGCCGAAGCCGACGCTCGAGAAGGAGCTGAACAGGTTGCCCGACGATGGCGCGCAGCCTAACGCCTGCTCAAGGAGCGCCACGCGCTGATCCAGTGGCGCCGTGGGATTCGGATGAAACGAATCGCACGACGGCGGACCGCCGGTGGTATCCGTACCGAGTCCCTGAAAGATCGACTTCAGGGTACGCGTGTACGACAGCGACCCCGTGATCTGCGGCCAGTAGCCGCTGTGCGCCTTCACCTCCTGCCCCCGCGCGCGCTCCACCCCCGCCTGCGCAATCGCGATGTCCTCGCTGCGCGACTCGGCCAGGCTCAACGCGTCGTCCAACGACATGCGGCGGGTCGAATCCGCCGCCTGCGCGCCTAACGGAAGCGCCGACGCGACCGCCAGCACGGCGCCGCACAACGTCGCGACCGCCTGCCGCGGCGCGATCATGGCTGCCTCGTTGCGACCGAGCCCGCCTCGCAGCCGACCGCGCGCAAGAACATCCGCACGTAGCCGTCCAGCGCGTCCTCGATCCCGTACGAGTACACCTCCGGTATCATGTCCCGCACCATTGCCTCCGTGAAAATCGCGCCGACCAACATCGCCGCCGCGACCTTCGGGTTGATGTCGTCGGCCGCCCAACCGCGCGCCTGCAACCGCCGCACATACTGCTCGAGAAAACTCACCGGGTGCCGCGGATAGCTCTTTGCGCAATTGATGATCTCGGGATGCTCCTCCACTTCGGACATCACCTTCCGGAGCAGCGACCGGATCCGGAACAGCGTCTCGAATCGCCCTCGGCTCCACTCGGTGAGCTCCCGCACGGGATCCGCCGGTTCCTCCGGCAGCGCCAGCACCGCGGTCCGACTGGCGGCGGTGAGTGCTTCGAGCATCAGCGCTTCCTTCGACCCGAACTGGCGGAAGAGCGTGATCTCGCTGACCCCAGCCTGCTGCGCGATGCGTCGAGTGGTCGCGCCCCGATAACCGGCTTCGGCGTATACCTGGGCGGCCGCGCCCAGCAACCGTTCGCGTATGTCCATAAGGCGCGAAGCCTATCCAGCCATATTTGGCAAAGCAAGTAACCACTTACACACTGCCTGAGCGGTTCTTGAAGGGCGGACCGGCCTTGTCCGGCTCCGTCCGGGCGTGTCCGGTCAAAAAAAAAGAGCCCGGCATTCGCCGGGCTCGCGTCTCATCGAATCGTACTGTTAATGGTCGCCTTTCGTGCGCGGCGGCGTTTGCCCCTTCCTTGCCTCAGGCTCGATCGAGTCCTTGAGATCGTTGAAGTATCCCCACGTCCAGCCGATCAATGGGATCGTGAAGAAAAACCACCACGTCATCGCGCCATAGAGCGGCATTCCCGGGAAATACATCGAATACGAGAGCTTCGTGTTGTCGTACGTGATGAACAGGAACACGAAGAGCGCCGCTGAGAGCAGCCAGAAGATCACGAGCAGCACACCGTGACGGCGACGGTCGACCATGGTTGTCCTCGATCGAAATTGACGCGATCCATCGGCTCGCGACGGCGAGCCGGCAGTGAAGATAACGGCACGTCCCCGGCGATAGCCAGTACCAGCCGCGCCGCGCTCGCGCCGAGTCCGCCGGTCGCGTAGCCGACTTCGTTGGGACGCGTATATTGTGTCCTCGACGGCGGTACGCTCCGAGCCCGACACCCGTAATTAGTCGCACATGGCCACCAATACGATTCGCCGGCCCGCGCCGGCTCGCACGCGCAAGGACTCGGTTGACCTCACCGCTGCCCTCGATGCCATCCGCCGCATCGTCCAGTCGCTGCGCGTCTCCGCGCGCGCGGCCGAACGCCGCCTGGGCGTGAGCGGCGCGCAGCTGTTCGTCCTGCACGCGCTCGCCGAAGCGCCCGCCCACTCGTTGAACGAGCTCGCGGCGCGAACGTTCACGCACCAGAGCTCGGTCTCCGTCGTCGTCGATCGCCTCGTGCGCCGCCGCCTCGTCTCGCGCACGCGCTCCGCCGAAGACGGGCGCCGCGTCGTGCTCTCGCTCACGCCGTCCGGACGTTCGCTGCTGCGCTCATCGCCCGAGGTCGCGCAGATCCGTCTCATCGCGGCCTTGCGCAATCTCTCCGGCGGCGAATGTCGTGTGCTCGCGAGACACTTGGGCCGCATCGTGCGCGAGATGGGCGCGACCGACGAGCCCACGCTGTTCTTCGAGGATGGCATGCAGGGCCCCGCTCGCTCTCCGGCAACGCGGCGGCGAGCCCGCGCCGCGTCGCACTGACGTCGTCGGGAGCGAACGTGCGCGCGACGTGGTCGGTGGTCGCCCGGCGCGCGACAGCAATCGTGCTGCTCGCCATTGCGCCGCACGTCGGCGCGCAAGCCGCCGACACGACCGACACCAGCGACATTCCTCGGCCCGCGCCCGGCGACATCGGACTCGCCGGCTCGCAAACACCGGACGTTGCGCGCTTCCTCGCGGTGCGGTCGGCGAACGACCCGTCGGCATCGCCGGACGGCGAGCAGGTCTCGTTCATCACGAGCACCACGGGGCTTCCACAGATCTGGTCGGTGAGCGTCGCCAGCGGATTTCCCGGCGTGCCCGCGCCTCGTCAGTTGACGTTCACCGAGACCGGCGTCACCACGCAGGCGTGGTCGCCTGCCGGCGGATGGATTTTCTACGCCGCCGATCGTGGCGGCGACGAGCGACAGGGCTACTACCTGGTTTCGCCCGACGGTCTCGAGGAACGCGAGCTGCTCGCGCCCGACAGCTCGTTCCGCGAGTTCGGCGCCTGGTCGCCCGATGGCCACCGCATTGCGTTTTCGTCGACCGCGCGCGACGGCACCGACTTCGACGTCTACGTGCAGGAGATTTCGCCTAACGGACAACCTTCCGTGCCCCGCCGCGTGTACGAGGCGAGCGGCGGCGTCACGGTCGCCGCCTGGCGTCCCGACGGCAACGCGCTCGTCCTCTCCCGCGCCCGCGGCGAGACGGCCAACGATCTGTACCTGCTCGACCTCACGACCGGCACGCTCGACACCCTCTTCGCACCGGACAGCGCCGCGTCGTTCCGCGGCATCTCGTGGTCGCCCGATGGCCGCGGCTTTTATCTCGCCACGGACGACGGCCGGGACGTCGCCGGCCTCGCATACTATGACACCACCCAGCGCGCGCTCACGTGGATCGGCGCGCGCCGCCATCCCGTGGACGAGGTGTCGCTGTCGGGCGACGGCCGGTGGCTCGCCTGGACCGAGGACGTGCGCGGCGCGAGCGACCTGCACCTCCTCGATCTCCGCGGCGCGGGCGCCGAGCCGCAGCCGTCGTTGCCTAACGGGCGCTACGACATCTCGTGGGCGCCGCACGGGAGCGTCCTCGTCATCCGCGCCGCGGGTGCGCAGCTGCCCGGCGATGTCTATCTGTACGACGTGGCGACCCACCGCCTAACGCGCGCCACGCAGTCGGCCACGGCCGGGCT
Source organism: Gemmatimonadaceae bacterium (assembly GCA_036376535.1). Lineage (GTDB taxonomy): Bacteria > Gemmatimonadota > Gemmatimonadetes > Gemmatimonadales > Gemmatimonadaceae > JADGGM01. Next base: position 43,993 of record DASVAC010000152.1, read on the forward strand.
CGATGCCGATGCGTTCGTCGTGCCCCGCGCGGTGTCGTTCCCGAGCTGGGACGGCGACACGATTCACGGGCTGCTCTACCTGCCGCCCGAGGCCGGTAAGCACAAACCGCCCGTTCTGCTCGCTCTGCACGGCGGCCCATCGAGCCACGCCAGCGCCGCGTTCCAACCGCTGTTCCAGTTTCTCCTAACGCGCGGTATCGCGGTATTCGACCTCGACTATCGCGGGTCCACCGGATACGGCCGGCACTTCACGCAGCTCGACGACGGCCGCCACCGGATGGATGCCGTTCGCGACATGGCCGGCGCCATGGATTGGCTCGGTCGCAATCGATTGGCGGACACATCGCGCGCCGCCGTGTACGGCGGCTCGTACGGCGGGTTCATGGCGTTTGCCGCGCTGGCGCTGCTCCCCGGCCGCTTCAAGGCCGGCATCGGCATCGCCGGCGTGTCCAACTGGATCACGGCGCTCGCTACGGCATCGCCCATGCTCAAGGCCACCGATCGCGCCGAGTACGGCAACGTCGATGACAGCGCCGATCATCAATTCCTCGCCGACATCTCGCCGATCTCGCACGTCGACAGCATCCGCGCGCCGCTCATGGTGATTCACGGCGCGAACGATCCCCGCGATCCGGTCGCCGAGGCCGACCAGCTCGTCAGCGCGATTCGCGCGCACGGCGGAACCGTGGAGTATCTCCGCTTCCCCGACGAAGGGCACGGGCTTCGCAAGACATCGAACCGCGTGCTCGCCTATCGGCGGATCGCCGCGTTTCTCTTGCGCGAGCTCGCTCCCGCAACGCCGGAGCGCACCCGATGAGACTCCAGCATCCGCTCGTCGCGCCCCGCGCGCTCCGTTGGGCATGCGTCGCCGTCTGCGTCGCCGCGGGCGGGGTTCACGCGCAAGTCGTTCGCTTCGGCGTGATGGAAGACAGCGCACGCGCCATGCTGCGCGCCGCATGGCGCGAGGACTCGGCGCAGCCGGAGCGCGCGTACTGTGTGCGACGCGCGCGCATCGTCGCGCGCGTGATCTCGCCCACCAAGATCGACAGCATCTTCCACGTGCTCGAGGTGCGGCCCGCGCACGTCGATGCCGCTTCGCCTAACCACGTCTCGTTCGCGTGCCACGCGGGTACGCCGGAGCTGCACACGCACACACCGGCCACGTGTCTCACCGACGATCCACAGTACTGCGCTGCCGGCGGACCCGAAGCGTACAGCTGTCAACCCAGCCGCGAAGATTACGAAAAACTGATCGAGCGAGGCGATCCATTCGCCGTCATTCAGTGCGACCGCGTCGCCTTCCGCTTCTACTATCCGAGTGAGTACGTAGCTCCATCCAAGGACACCAGCGTCTCGCGCCGAACGCATCGCGCGATGCGCGCGTCAATCGCGCCCAACAACGCGCGATTCATTACACGATTCTCACTCTGAACGGCGGCTGCATCGCGTCGCGGAATTAGAGTCGGACAATCATCGACGCGTACGTGATCGTCCCGTCGTCGCGCCGATCCATCGGTCCGTAGCTTGCTCCTGTGCGACGTGCGCCCCGGACTCGCGCACTTCAGCGACGAGCACTACGGAAGGCGATCGTCAATGCAGATGCTCAGGAGGTTTACCTATGATCCGGAAGATCACCGCGCTCGTTTGCTCGCTCGCGCTGGTCCCCGCGCTGGCGTTCGCGCAGCAGACGACACCACCGACGCACGACACGACGATGCGGATGGACACGACCACGAAGATGGACACGACCGGCAAGGTCACTCAGGACACGTCGTACGGCAAACTCGGTACGCCGCTGCAGGCCGCGAAAAATCCTGGCCTCTCGAGCGACCAAGTGAAGCAGCTTCAGAAGGCCATCAATTCCAACGGTTGTGATGCTGGATCGGCCGATGGCGTGTGGAGTGCCAAGACGGAACAGGGTGTCCAGTGCATCCGTCAGCAGAAGAACATCACGAGCACCGACATCAACGACGTGCTGAAAGCGCTCAATCTGAGTTTCACCGTGAAGAGTGGTGACTCGTCGAGCATGCCGCACGACACGACCAGCCACTGACGCTTCTCGATTCGCCTTCCCGGTCCAGTCCAGCGGATCCGGGGGGCGCTCCGGGGGCGCCCCGCGCGTCCGCTGATGTCAGAACCCCCATGCCCGATCGTTGGGCATGGGGGTTTTGACATCAGACGGCCGGCTGCGCTCCCAACGCGACGGTGCGCATGAATGCGTTGTACACGTCGGGGCGCCACCATCCGCGCGACTCGCGCATGCGGCGCAGCGCTTCCTCGAGCGCCAGCGCGCCGCGATAGCTGCGCGTGGTCGTGAGCGCGTCGAACACATCGACGATGCAGATGATTTGCGCCGAGAGCGGAATCTCCTCGCCGCGCAACCGGTCCGGATAACCCGAGCCATCGTACTTCTCGTGATGCCACCGGATGATCGGCTTGAGGTCCCACGGGAATTCCACCGTCGCCAGCAGCTCGAGCCCCCACACCGGGTGCATCTGCATGATGGCGAATTCATCGGCCGTGAGCGGGCCCGCCTTGTTCAGGATCTCGTGCGGCACGCGCACCTTGCCCAGGTCGTGCAGATACGCGCCTAACCGAACGGTGGTTTGCTGGGTCTCGTCCAGTCCCAGCGCCTGCGCCACTTCGATCGCGTACTGCGCGACGCGCTCGCAGTGGCCGAACGTGTAGCTGTCCGCCGATTCGATCGACTGACCCCAGTCGCGCACGATCGCGAGGAACGTGTCCTCGAGGTTCGCGCGTTTGGCGTCCACGTCGACCAGATCGCGGCGCGCATCGAGACGCCCGAACAACCGGTGCGCCGAGTTGAGCAGCGTCAGCGCTTCCTGGTTGCGGCCCATCGCCTGGAACAAGCGCGCGAGCTCGCGCGAGCTTTCGGCCTCACTCAGCACCGAGCCCGTCGACACCGCATGGTCGATCGCCGCGCGCAGACGCGACTCGGCGAGCGCGTGGCGACCCGTCTCGCGGAACACGACGCCGATCACTTTGTACGCATCGGCCTTGTCGAGGCGCGCGCCGAGCTGGTCGAAGATGCCTAACGCAGTCTCGGCGCTGTGGCGCGCGATGTCGTAGCGCTGGCGCGCGAGGTGCACTTCCGCGTGGTTGAGCAGGCACAGCCCGCGCAGGTGCACGTCGCCGATCGACTCGGCGATCGCGATGCTCTGCGCATAGTAGCCGTCCGCATCGTCCCACAGCTCGCGGTCCGCGCTCAGCATGCCGAGGTTGTGGTACGCGATCGCGCAGCCCTTCTCGTCGCCTAACGTTCGGCAGGCATCGAGGGAGCGCTGATAGTGGGACAGCGCCGCGGCCACGTCGCCTTGCGTGTTGGCGAGCACGCCGAGGTTCTGCTCCACGCGCGCGCGAAGCTCGAGCACGTCTCCGCCTAACTCCAGGGCCCGGCGGAACGTGTCCCGGGCCGATGGAATCTCACCCGCCTCGAACTCGAAACCGGCGAGGACGTTGAGCGCCTCCGCGGCGAGCAACGGATGCTGCGCCTCGACCGCGACGTCGCGGCTGCGCTCGCACAGGACGCGGGCTCGCGTCGCGTCGTTGCGGTGGTGATGCATGACCGCCAGCCGGCGCAGCGCCTCGGCGAGCACCGTCCGCTCTCCGTTCGCTTCTGCCGCTACAACCGCGCTGTCGTACGCATCCATTGCTTCGGGGATGCAGCCGGCCCGCTCGAACTCGCGTGCCCTCGCAAGCAGATCGCCGGCGCGGTAGGGGTTCTGAATCTGCCCCCACTGCGTCGGCGATTGCGTGAGCCCGACGCCGGAGCGCGTCGGTAATGAGCGAGACACCGCTACGACCTCACCATGCGATGGCGTACCTCGAGAAGTGGTGCACCTGCCCGGTCACGCGACGCGTCAGCAGGTTGTCGATCGACAACAGGTACGAGAGGATGTTCAGCTTGTTGTCCGTGTACGCGATACGTTTCGGTAGCAACACAGGGACGAGCGGACACGCGCTGTAGTCAAGCGTCAGCTGCGGCACGTGGTTCGGATTGAACTGCAAGCCTTCCGGCTGGAATTGCACCGACACCACGGTGCCCACGGGCGCCGAGCCAATGATGCGTACCGGGCTCGAAAGCGCCCCGGCAGGGATCACCAGCTTGTGCTTGCCCATGGTGATCACGCCACCTGCCGGACCAACGACCTCTGTGTCCGCGGCGAACGGCTGCGGCGTGCACTTGAAGAGAGTGCCGATCAACGAGCTCGTCAGGCCCAATACGGGTGAAAGGAGCGATTCATTGGTCTTCGGGACGTCGGGTGTGGAGATCCCCGTCGGTCCCATGTCGGAAAAGCAACTGGCGCTCGTCGCAATGAGCACCGCCGACAGGACGAGCGTGCGCATTCTGGTTCGCAGCATAGGGTCTCCGGATCACATCGCTATAGGTGACTTCGTCAGGCCGGCGCTTCGTGTCCCGCCGGGCGACCCGCTTTGGGATCGCGGCCGCCACTATGGCAACCGTCGTACCGAAGAGTCAGAATGACCGATTTGACCGATGCGACACGATCGGTTTCAGCCAGCGAAACCATGCCGCACACAGGAGTTGCGCGCATCGAACCGGAAATCGGTGTCAAGATGCTGGACACCGGGGTTACGGAATGCTCCGATACCGGAACGCCGCGTTAGACGCTGCTAACTGCGATGGTGGGGTACTTTTGCGACACCAACTGCCGCGAGGAGGAAACGGAAGGCGCGGAGTTACGACGTTGCTAAGGGCGCGGGGCGCGTCGAGTCGGCGTCGTCCATAGCCGGCAGCGACAGTGTGAACACGCTGCCTCCTCCGATGCGTGGCTCGTAACGCACGTCGCCCTCCTGCGCCTGTGCCAACCCTCGTGCGATCGCGAGACCCAGACCAGCGCCACCGGTTCGCGCACCAGCCCGCGCCGCAGGCTGATAGAAAGGATGAAAGATTCGCTGTACTTCGGCCGGCGGAACCCCAGGCCCGCGATCCGAGACCGAGAAGCAGATCGCCTCACCGTGCCGACACGCGTCCAGATTGATTGTGGTCCCCGGCGGCGCGTATCGATCGGCATTCTCGATCAGGTTGACCAGGATGCGCATCGACTGGACGAAGTCGAACCTTCCGAGCAGCGCTGGTTGGTCGAGGTTCAATCGCGGTGTTTGCAGCCGGCCATCGAGCGGCTGCCCGACCTGGCGCAGCACTGCGCCAATGAGATCTTCGGCGGTATTCAGCTCGACGCGCACCGGGAACGGGCCCGCCTTCATGCGCGACAAATCGAGGAGGTCGCCGACCATGCGGCCGAGTCGATCGGCTTGTTCTTCGATCACGGCGCCGCTCGGCTCGCCCCGGCCCGCGGCATCGTGGGCCAGCGCTTTGATCGCGGTGAGCGGTGTGCGCAGATCGTGCGAAACCGATGCGAGCACGAAGTCCTTCATGCGATCCGCTTCGCGCAGCGCGCTCGCGTGATCGGCTTCCGTTTCCAGGCGCAAGCGCTCCACGCCTAACGCGGCGTAGTACGCGAGGGCCGCCAGGAATCGCCGCCGCGCGACGCCGCGCGTGATCGGCTGGGCGGCCGACACGTGCAGCACGCCTACGGTGCGCGCGTTCACGCGCAGCGGAAGGACGATGGCGATGGCGTCGTCGGCCTCGAGTCCTAACGCGTCGTCGGCGACCACCGCGGCGCCGCGCACGATGTGCCCGTCGCCCCGTACGGCCGCGGCGAAGCCGTGCTCGCCGACCCACCTCGCGAGCTCCCGCTCGCTTGCGAGGAGTTCCGCATCGCTCCGGCCTGAGCTTGCGATGGGCTCCGAATCCAGGTGTCCACTGTTGTCCCACGCGAAGATGGCACACGCAGTCGCGGCCAACGTCCGATGCACGATTTCCGCTATGGAGTGCAACGCTTCGGCGGCGCGACCCGCATTGAGCGCTTCGGCGCCGAGTCGTGACAGCCACGCGACCTCGTTGGCGCGCTGACGGGCGCGGTTCGCCGCCTCTTGCGCGCGAACCAGCAGCTGCGTGGCAACCGCGGCGACGACGAGGAACGAGATCAGTGCCACCCAGTCGAGCGGCTTGCTGACGTTCCACTGGTCGAACGGCGGCTGAAAGTAGTAGTCGATGAGCAGGAAGCCGGAGCACGCGAGCGTCATTCCGAGCGCGCGACCGCCGCTCACGCTGCCGCCCAACACGATGAGCAAATAGGCGAGCGCGACGTGCCCTTCGTTGATGTCGTGGCGCACGAAGTACATCGCCACGGTCGCGGCCGTTAGGACGGCGCTCCAGGCGATCCACGGTCGTACGACACGCCAGAGGCGCGCGCGACGCGCGCCCGGGTCGACGGCAATGGGTTGGAGTTCGATGGTCATGGAAGAGCCGGCATCGAATGGATCCGGTGCATGCGCCAACACCTCTCCTGCCTCTGAATGTACATCGTGCGGCCGCGTTCGCCGAGCAAGCTGCCCGTGTCCGTATTACACCGGAGTGAGCGCCGAGAACAGGTTGTTCAACGACTCCGCAAGCGTTGGATGGGCGAAGACGGCATCTCGTAGCTCGGTATACGAGAGGCCGCCCATGATGGCGAGCTGAAGCATGCTCATGACTTCGCCGCCCTCGATACCGAGCACCGCACAGCCGAGGATCTTGTGGGTGTCGCGATCGACGATCGCCTTCATGAGCCCGCGTGGCTCAGCGGTCTCGAGCGCTCGTGCGACGTGCGACATCGGCATCGTCGCGACCGCGATGCGGCGTCCCTCGGCGCGCGCCTCGCGTTCGGTGAGGCCGACGCCGCCTAACTGTGGGTCGATGAAGACGACGTACGGCACGAGACGACCCGTGATCGTGGCCGACCCGCCCTCCAGCAAGTTCGCGCGCAAGACGCGGAAGTCATCGTACGAGATGTGCGTGAACGCAGGGCCGCCCTTCACATCCCCGACGGCGAACACACCTGTGGCACTGGTCGCCAGCCGGTCATCGACCTTGATGTAGCCGCGTCCGTCGAGGGCGATGCCCGCGGCCGCCGGGGCGAGCGTGTCGGTATTGGGTACGCGGCCGGTGGCTAACAGCAGGTGCGTCGCGGCGATACGGCGCTCGCCGTCGCGGTCATCGACGGTGAGCGCGATTCCGTTAGGAGCTCGCGCCACCGCGGTCGCGCGCGCGTCGAGCACGATGTCGATCCCGTCCTGACGGAGGATCGACGCCACCGCGGCCGCTACGTCCTCGTCCTCGTGGCCGAGCAGCTGCGCACCGTCGCTGACGATGGTCACGCGGCTCCCGAAACGCCGAAACATCTGCGCGAACTCGACGCCCACGTAACCGCCGCCTAACACGAGCAGATGCTGAGGCACTTCATCCAGCTCCATGATGGACGTGGAGTCGAGCGCCGAGATCTGATCGAGACCCGTGAGCGGCGGACGTCCCGGGCGTGCGCCGGTATTGATGATGATGGTGGGCGCGATCAGCGTGCGCGTCGTGCCGTCGGATGCACGGACTTCGACGCGACGCTCGCCGGCGAATCGCGCGTCGCCGAACAAGACCTCGACGCCCGCGTCGGCGAGCCGGCGTTCGCTGCCGTTCCTGAAATCCGAGACGATGGCGCGCTTGCGCGCGATGACTGACGACATGTCGACCGTGACATCGCCGCAGTGAACGCCGAAGTCGGCGGCGCGCTTCGCCAAGTACGCGACGCGCGCACTGGCGACCATCGTTTTGGATGGGGTGCATCCCTCGTTGACGCACGTGCCGCCAATGTGACGGCGCTCGATCAAGACCGTGCGCCGGCCTGCGCGCGCGAGTGCGCTGGCAAGCGGAGTGCCGCCTTGTCCCGATCCAATTACCAGTGCGTCGACGTGGAGATCGGTCATTGGCGGTGCTCCGTTGAGGGAGTTTGTTGTGTAACGCTGAGCCGTGACGGCCGCGGGAATCAAGGCGCGGGCTTTCGGACCCGAAGGCTCCGATCGAGAACGCGAATTGCTTCTCCGGGCCGTCCGCCCTTGGGTCGGCCAACTGCGGCTTGCCATCGGGCTGGTGAGTGGTATCTACTTCGATTCGGGCACCGAAGCGCGGCGCCCGATTTGCCGCGCGCGTCGCGGCCGTCCCTCCAGCCGCTCGACCGATGACCCATACTCATCTTGATGCAGCCGCACCCGCGGCCGATCGCATTGCTGCCGTGCTCGAGGAAGCGCGCGCGCGCACGTTGGTGCTCATCGCGCCGCTGAGCGAGCAGGATCTGCACCTGCAGCACGATCCGTTGATGAGTCCCGTGATCTGGGACCTGGGACACATCGCGCATTTCGAGGAGCTCTGGTTGACGCGCAACCTCGATGGACCCGTGGAGTTCGTCGAGATGCCGGGCTTGTACAATCCGTTCGAGAACCCGCGGCGCGTGCGCGGTGCGCTCGCGCTCCCGAGCTCGAGCGACAGTCGCGCCGAGATGGAGGCGATTCGCGCACGCGTGCTCGACCGGCTGCGCAGCGCCGATCTCGAGGACGGCACCGAGCTGCTCCGCGACGGATACGTGTACGCGATGGTCGCGCAGCACGAGTACCAACACACCGAGACGATCCTGCAAACGCTGCAGCTCAAGACGGGCGCGCCGTACCGTGCGCCGCGGCGCGTGCGGTTGCCGTCGGCGCCCGCGGTCGTGCCTAACGACGGCGCGATGGTCCGGTTCCCGGGCGGCCGCGTGACCATCGGCACCGACGACCGCACCGCGGCCTACGACAACGAGCGGCCGCGCCACGCGGTCGCGCTCGCGCCGTTCTGGATCGACGTGCACCCTGTGACTAACGGAGCCTACCTGGCGTTCATGGAGGCTGGCGGCTACGACACGCGACAGTGGTGGTCGGACGCCGGCTGGCAGTGGCTGAAGGACGCGCGGGTGCAATCGCCGAAGTATTGGCAGCGCGACGGCCACGGTTGGTCGACGCGCAGCATGGATCTCGTCGAACGAGTGGATCCGGCGAAGCCCGTGTGCCACGTCTGCTACCACGAAGCCGACGCGTTCGCGCGATGGGCCGGCAAGCGACTCCCCACCGAAGTCGAATGGGAAGCGGCCGCGTCGTGGGATCCGGTCGCCGGTCGCGCTCGCACGTATCCGTGGGGAGACGACCCCGCGACGACGGATCTCGCGAACGTGGACCAACTCTCGTTCGGCACCGCACGCGTCGGCGCGTATCCGCGCAACGTGTCGCCCATTGGCTGTCAGGGAATGATCGGCGACGTGTGGGAATGGACGTCGAGCGACTTCTCGGGCTATCCGGGATTCGCGAGCTATCCGTATCGCGAATACTCGGAGGTGTTTTTCGGCGACGAGTACAAGGTGCTGCGCGGTGGCTCGTGGGCCACGCGGCCGGGCGCGATTCGGAACACGTTCCGCAACTGGGACTATCCCATTCGCCGTCAGATCTTCAGCGGATTCCGCTGCGCGAGGAGCGAGCCATGACAGCCGCCGCGGTCCGTCCGCAATCGCCGCTGCTCGACGAAGTGCGCGATGGATTGTCGCGCCCGCAGAAGGAGTTGTCGCCGACGCTGTTCTACGACCGGCGCGGGTCGGAGTTGTTCGAGGAGATCACGCGGCTGCCGGAGTATTACCTCACGCGCACCGAACGCGGGATGCTCGCGTCGCGAATGCCATCGGTGATGGCGCGTCTTGGGCCCCGCACGCTGATCGAGTTAGGGGCGGGCAGCGCCGCGAAGACACGCCTGCTGCTCGACGCCATGCGCGCGCACGGGGAGCCCGCGACGTACGTGCCCGTCGACGTGAGCGCCGAGTTTCTGCGCGAGACGGCTTCTGCGTTAGGCACGGAGCTGCCGGGCCTGCGCGTGGTCCCGGTGGTGGCCGACATCAGCGTCGGGCTCGGTCTGCCGCGCGCGATGCCGCGGCCGTTGTTGTTCGCGTTTCTCGGGTCCACGATCGGCAACTTCGAGGAAGAGGCGGCGATCGCGTTGCTCACGCGCGTACGCGAGGCCATGTGCCCGGGCGATCACTTTCTGCTCGGCATCGATTTGCAGAAGGACGTGTGCGTGATCGAGGCGGCGTACAACGACGCGGGCGGCGTGACGGCGCAATTCAATCGCAACGTGTTGCGCGTGCTGAACCGCGAGCTCGGCGCCGATTTCGACGAGCAGGATTTTGCGCACCGCGCGTGGTACAACCGGATTGCGCACCGCATCGAGATGCACCTCATCGCGCGCCGCGCCCTCGACGTGCACATCCCGCATGTGGGCACCGTGCCATTCCGGGCGGGTGAGTCCATCAGAACCGAGATCAGCTGCAAGTACGACCGCGCGAGCGTGCAAGGGCTCTTCCAGGAAGCAGGTTTGAGGCTCGATGAGTGGATCGCGAACGACGAGCCAGCCTACGCGCTCGCGATCGGATCCGCCGAGACCTGGCGGCGATGACCATTCCGACCGGCGCACCCGGGCGCGCACTGCTCGCGGCCGACCTCGCGAGGCGCAGTTTTGCGCCGAGCCGCGCGCCGATCCGTCGCATCGGCGCAGAAGTCGAGCTGTTGCCGATCGATACGGACACGCGCTGCATCGCCGCGCTCGAGAGCGGCGTGCACAGCGTGCTGCCCGTGTTGCGCCGGTTCGGTGCATCGCGCTGTTGGTCCGAGGCGCGCACCGAAAAAGGAACGCCGTGCTTCCACCTGCCTAACGGAGGCCGCTTGACGTTCGAGCCCGGCGGACAGATCGAGTACGCGGCGCCGCCGGTAATGGGAGCGAGCGCGCTGGCCGCGAATCTGCGATCGGTGCTGGAACCGCTGCGGCGTCACGCATCACGGTCAGGGCTGGAGCTTGTCGCCGCGGGCATCGAAGCCGAGCGCGATGTGTGGTCGGCTCCGCGGCAGCTCGACGCCGAACGCTACGAGCGCATGGAGTCGTATTTCGCGACGATCGGCCCGCATGGCGCGCGCATGATGCGGCAGACGGCGTCGTTTCAGGTCTGTCTGGACATCGCCGAGGGAGACGCGGGGCGCAGGCAGTGGCGCCTCTTGAATGCGGTGGCGCCGTACGTCGTCGCCATGTTCGCGAATTCGCCGCGGTACGACGGTATCCTGACCGGACATCAAAGCGTGCGCGCGGCGTGCTGGCGGCGGTTGGATCCGTCGCGCACCGGTGTGGTGCCGGGCGATGATCCGGTGTCCACCTATCTGGCGTTCGCGCTCGGCGCGCCGGACATGATGCGGCGCACGACGGACGGCGCGTACCAAGCGTTCGGCGACTGGGTCGATACGGGCACGATGACGCTTGACGATTGGCATCATCATCTGAGTACGCTGTTCCCCGAAGTGCGGCCGCGCGGCTACTTCGAGGTGCGCGGAGCGGATTCGATCGATCCGGCTTGGTGCATCGCGCCGCTGGCGTTGTTAGGCGGACTCGCGTACGATGCCACCGCCCTGGCCGACGCGCTCGACGTCCTGCACGTGCCCGGCGACGTGCTCGAGTGCGCGGGATTCGCGGGCCTTCGCGACCCATCGGTTGCGGCGGTGTCGGCGCAGCTGGCGGAGATCGCGATGCACGGGTGCGTGCGCCTCGGACCGGATTTTCTGACGGAGGCGGATCTGGCGCTGGCTCGCGCGTTCTTCGACCAATACACCCACCGCCGCCGGTCTCCGGCGGACGACGTGCGCGACGCCGCGGCGGCCGCTACTGCCTAACGGAAATCAGCGCGCGAGCCGGGCGTTGTCGTAGGTCGGATCGCCCGTGACCTCGCGGTCGACGTGCGGGGCGAGCCACGCCGGCGGCTGTGGCGCGTCGTCGGGGTGCGCCAACTCGACCTCGGCGAGTGCGAGCGGGCGGTCGAGGAACTCATCGATGGTCCACTCGATGTCGCCCTCGCGCACGAGGTAGCGACGCTTGTGCACGCGCCGTCCCGAGGTGAGCGGCCAGAGCGCATCGAACAGATCGCGATCGATCTGATCCTCGAGCTCGAGGCGGACGAGACCGTTGCCGCCCTTCACCGTGCGGTACCAGCGCGTCACACCGTCGGCGGCGATCGCGCGTACGCGCTCGGTCACGTGGCCGCCCGGCAAGTATCCCTGGTCGATGTCCTGGATGGTGGTCGCCGGATCGCCTAACGGGCCCTCGGGCATCGCGGTGAGCAGGAACTTGCGCTCGATCTCCGTGCCCGCGGCATGGCGTTGCGTGAGCCCGCCGGCAAGGGCGCGCACGCGGTCGATGAACGGATGAGACGCGTCGCCCAACCATTCGCGGGTGAACGCCGCGAACAACGATTCCGTGCGCTCGTGCAGACGGCGCGCGAGCTCGAGCAGTCCGTTCCTGGGGTCGCGGCTGCCCGAGGCCGCGGAACGGACGCCCGCGAGCGAGCTGCCATCACGCACCATGTCCGCCAGTCGTTGCGCCGCTTCGCGCGCCGCATCTTCCATCGCGTCGGCGACGAGAGCGGCGAGCAAGTGCGCGTCGTGCAGCTCGCCCAGCGTGTCCTGGACCGCGCGCAACCGGTCGACTAACGGAACCGCGTCCGGTACGATGTCCGTGACCGGCTCGAGCGCGTAGCGGAGGTGCTTGGCCGCGATCCGCGCCTCGTGCGCACACTTCTGGTCGACGGCGTCATGCACGCGCGCGAGGCGGGTGGCCAGCTCGTCGGTGAGATCGGCGAGGCGGGCACCCAGCACGCGTGCCGCGTGCGGCGGGGCGATGGGCTCATCGAGCCGAACCGTGAGTTGCCAACTCGAGAGTGCGTCCTTGAGCCACTCTGTCAGCGTCTCGAAGCGATTCGCGAGACGCGCGTGCATGCGCGCGTCGTTCTCCTGCTTGGATGCGCGCAGCCGCTCGAGCATCCAGGTGGCGCCAACACGCTGGCGGCGCGTGAGCGTCGGCAGCTCCCCCTCGATCCACTCGATGTGTACTTGGGCGTCGCGCCCCGCGCCTGTGGCTTGCGCCAGCCGGCGCAGGCGGCGTCTGCGTTTCTTCGAGATGCTGTCGCTGAGCTCGGCGCGGTAGGTGCGATCGCAACTGCGAAGGCGGCGCAGTGCAACGCGCAAGTCGTGGAGCGCCTCGGGTGCATCCTCGTCGCCCAGCTTGTCGTACGCGGAACGCGCCGCGCCGAGGTGTGCTAACGCAATGCGTCGCGCCGTTTCGGCAACGGGCCGGTCGAGTGCATCAAGAGGAAGCGGAATGTCCACAGCGGCCCGTTCGATTGTCGCCGGCGATTACGCAACGACCAACTCCTCAATGATGCTGACGAAACCAGAAAAAGGCGACCTCGCCGAGGAGGAACGCCGTGACCGAAGCGAGCAAAAGTGCTTCGATCTTTGAGGGTGCTGGAATCGATCGCAGCCAGCGTGGACGACGTCGGTATTCGTACATGAAGGCTCTCGGTCGCATGTGCGCGGGATTGCAACAGTGTGAGTCACCATCTGGCGCGTCAAGTAAGGAAATATTAACAAAATGACCGCCCGCATGGTACGTCACATTGCGCGCGATGCACGCGTTTCCCGTCAGAAGCTGTAGTGCACGGTGCCGTAGAACGAGCGTGGCTGGCCGGGAGACACGACGTGACCGGCAACAAGTTCCGGATACGCTTTGTCGAGTGCGTTGCGCACGCCGATCTCCAGTTGGGCAACGCCGATCTGCACGAGCGCGCCCACGTGCACGAGTCCGTACGCAGGGAGCACGACGCCCGGCTCGTCGAACGGAGAGTACGGTCCGACGATGTTCGTGCTCAGGCGGAGGCGCCACGGCGTCGTCTTCGGCGCGAGCTGCAGCGACGCGATGCCGATGTATTGCGCCGTGTTGTACACGCGGAGTCCGGACAACGTGTCGACGGCCGACGGGTCATCCTCTTCCTGCGCGATGAACCGGCGATAGCGCGCGTCGTTGAACGTCCAGTCGGTGGAAAACGAGAGCATGGGTGCTACGGGCGCTTGCATCTCGATCTCGACGCCCTGCCGTCGACTGGCGCCGCCGTTGCTCGACGCGCCTGTCAGCGGGTTGAACGTCTGCTCGTTGCTCACGTCCATGCGGAAGAGCGCGACCGATCCGTGGATGTCGTCGTGATCGTATTTGAGTCCGCTCTCGTAGGCCCACGCGGTGATGAACGGCAGCGACGGATCATCGATGACGCCGTCGGTCGAGCGAAAGCCGCGCGACACGTTGGCGTAGGCGCCGACGTCGTCCGTTAGGCGGAAGAGCGCACCGAGCTTCGGCGAGACGATGCCGTGCGAATCGGCCGTGGTGAGCTCGGCGTTCGGCGTGGAGTGCGTGTCGACGATGTCGTAGCGCGCGCCGAGGCTCAGCCTGAGACGCGATGTCGCGTCGACGTCCGATTGGACGAACACTGCGCCGGACGTCTGTTTTGCGTGGACGAGCGTGGCGGACGAATCGGGCTCGCGATCCGTCGTGAACCAGTTTTGAAAGTGCGACTGATCCCAACGCGATTCGAGACCGACGGTGAGCTCCGTCCGCGGCAAGCTCCACGTGAGCGCGCTCGTGGCGCCGAGTCCCGTGCGGTGATCGACTTCTTCGGTTTGGCTGCCCGAGCCCTCGAAGCGGCCGCCCGCCGGCGGAATGGTGAGCCAGAATTTCCAGTTGCCCTGCGTCGAGTACAGCGTGGTGCGCCACAGCAGCGGTCCCGACAGCCAGCGCAGGCTGACCCGCTCCTGCGCGCGATACTTCCGGCCGCCGTCGGTCGGGTTGGACACGATGTCGTAGTCGCGCGCGGCGAATTCGTCTTCGCTGAGGAAGCCGGGCGATTTCCAGTCCGCTCCGTACAGCTCGATGCCGCCGTCGATGCGCCACGCGGACGACAGGTCGTGCACGACGCGCACATGCCCCTGCTCGACATCGGAGCGACTGTTAGGCCGCCAGCCGTCCTCGTGATCCCAGCGCGCGCCGAAGACGCCGCCGCCTTCGGCACCGTGGTCGAATCCCGTTAGGACGGTGGCGTCGATGTGTCCGGCGGTTCCCGCGTCGATGCTCGCCTCGGTGCCCTGCATGCGCTCGAGCGTGTGCACGTTCACGATGCCCGCGAGCGCGAAGTTGCCGAAGAGGGCGCTGGTCGGCCCCTTGATGACGTCGATGTCCTGGACGGCGCCGGGGAAGATGAGGCCCCAGTCGTTGTAGCCTTCGGCGTGTCCGTTCACCGGCTCGTTGATGGGAACGCCATCGATCCACAGCGCGAGGTCGGTGGAGTGATCCGAGCTGAAGCCGCGAATCGATGCATCGGAGGCGAAGCCCGGACCTTGTCCCTGCAGGTGGACTTCGATGCCCGCGCTCTGGCGGAGCAGATCCCACGGCGACGTGGCTGGGGTGAGCGCGATCACCGACGGTGAGACGGTGATGGCGGACTGCGGCTCGTTGCGCGTGACCGGCGTCGCGGTGATGGTCACGGTGGCGAGGCGTGTCGCGCGTCGCGCGAGCGAATCGCGGCGCGCGGTGGTGTCGCGCCGTGTGGTGGTATCGCGCGCCGCCGTGTCGGCCGGCGTGGTTTGCGCGGCGAGTCGCGCGGCGCAGGTGAACGCGAACGCGGCGGCTACGAGGGCAGCGCCCGAACGGCGGCGCGCGCGCCGGTGCACAGTTAGGCAACAGGTCATGGGTCGTCCCGTATCTCGCGTCGCGGCGACCGGTGGCTCGAGAGCCACGGCGTCGGCGCGGTCGATCATGTCGGAGTGCGCGCGACACGCGCCGCCGGAGGGCCGTTCGGCCGCGGCAGCAATGACGTGAGCGAGCGCGTGAGCTGGAGCAACGAGGCGCCGGAGCGCCTCGTGCGTGCATCACGCGATGGCGGGAGGACCGTTCGCGAAGGGTCGTGCGTGCGGCGCGGGAAG
This sequence comes from Gemmatimonadaceae bacterium, assembly GCA_036376535.1. GTDB lineage: Bacteria > Gemmatimonadota > Gemmatimonadetes > Gemmatimonadales > Gemmatimonadaceae > JADGGM01. The sequence continues at coordinate 59,764 of DASVAC010000152.1, forward strand.
CGGATAGACGACCGCCGCCGCGGGCGTGTGTATGCGTAACGTCTCTACGACCGCGCTCCGCAGCGCGACCGAAACAGCGGGCAGGCCGGCGAACGCCGCGCCGGCGCAATCCCCGATGCACGTACAGTCGTGGTGCGCGGGGGCCGATGGCTGATCGGGGTTGTGCGGCACCTGCGCCGCACCGCCCATCGTCTGGCCGTTGGGCATGGCCATCACGCCCGCGACGCCGTCGTGCATCGGGCAGCGATGCATGGCGGCCACCGGTTCGGTCACGCACAGGACGAACCAGAGTGCCAGGAATGCAGAGCCGATGCGGGTGTACCAGCGGCGGCGCATGGGCGTAATGTCGCCAGAGGACGTGGCCTGCGCCAGCCCGTGAGGCGAACTCAAGATGAGGCTAACGCCGGGCCGCGCGTCGCTTCAGTGTTTCGTCGTGTCCGGCGGCGCACTCGTGGTCGTGGTGACGATCGATGAATCGTCAAGGGCCACGATGCGGCCGTCGCGCTCGACGCTGAAGCGCGTGCTCGCACCGCCGGTGATGAGCACACGATAGCATCCCGGGTCGAGCGGGAGCGGGCCGATGCTGGTTTCGTAGCCGCGCGGCGGCACGCCATAGGTGACGGTGTCGGGCGGTGAGCCTTTGGCGCCGCGGTCGCCGAACGTCCAGTACGGCGTTCTGTCGCCGCAGCGCATCACGGTGAGGCCGTAGAAAAAGTCGGACGTGCGCCGCATGAGTGCGAGATGAAAGAGCGGAAGCGGCTTCGCCTCTGGCGTGGTGGTCAGCGTGCCGGCGTGATCGGCGCACGATACCGCGCCTACTACGAGTAGAGTGAGTGATACGAGCGCGACGATACGGCGTGCGCGTTGACGGTGCCTCTTCAACACAGCGTGCACAGCGGTCATCTTGCTCATGAGGAGACGGCGCGCCCGGGCTGCGCCGCGATCACTGAAAGGCATCGAGGAGAATCAATGCGGGAGTCGCAGCATACAGTGGGGCGGGCCGCCGACGCGAGACGCGCGGCGCGGGGAGCGATCGCTCGACGGACCGCTGTCGCGCTGGCATCGGTGGCGTTGTGCATCGGTGTGGCGAGCGGGTTCGCGACGTTCCACACGCACCTCAAGCGCTCGTCGCCGCCCAACGGCGCAACGTTAGGCACGCCGCCCAAGGCGCTCGAGCTCTGGTTCACCGAAAAGCCGGAGCTGGCGGCGACGAGCATCACGCTGAGCACGGCCGGTGGCGCGTCCGTGTCACTCGCGCCGCTCGCGTTGTCCGACGGGAGCGACACGGCCGCGGTCGTGACCTCGGTGCGCGGAACGTTGGCACCGGGATCTTACCTGATCCGGTGGCGCACGATGGCGCGCGATGGCCATCCTGCACGCGGCACGTTGACGTTCACGCTGTCACCGTCTCACTGATCCCGTCGAGCGGATCACCGGAAAGCGGCGATCCGTCCGGCGCCTCGAGGACGAAGCCGGCGTCGCGAATCATCTCGAGATCATCGCGCGCCGCCTGGCCCGGCGTGGTGAGGTAGTCGCCGATGAAAATGCTGTTCGCGGGGTACAGTCCCATCACCTGCATCGAGCGCAGGTGCACCTCGCGTCCGCCGGCAATGCGCAACTCCTGAGACGGGAGCAGCAAGCGGAACAGACACAGCACGCGCAGGCAGCGGCGCGGATCGAGCGCGCCGCGATCCGCGAACGGCGTGCCGGCAATCGGAATCAGGAAATTGAGCGGCACGCTGCGCACGTCGAGCTCGCGCAGCGAGAGCGCGAGGTCGATGATGTCGTCGTCGGATTCGCCCATACCGACGATGCCGCCGGAGCATGTCTTGAGGCCGGCGGCGCGCACGTGCTCTACCGTTAGGCGACGGTCGTCGAACGTGTGCGTGGTGCAGACTTCGGGGTGGAACCGCTCGGAGGTGTTCAGGTTGTGATTCACCTGCGTGACACCGGCTTCACGCAGTCGGCACGCCTGATCCTCGCTCAGCAAGCCGAGGCACGCGCAGACGCGCAGGTCGTAGGTGCTGCGAACCGCGCGCACCGCATCCAGCACTTTCTCGAACACGCGCTCGCCCGGCGTGCGTCCTGAAATCACGAGGCAGAACGTCCCGGCTTTCACGCTCGCGGCGCGTTCGGCGGCGGCGAGGATCTTGTCGCGCGCGAGCAGTGGATACTTCTCGATCTCGGCAGTCGACACGGCGGATTGCGAGCAGTAGTGGCAGTCCTCGGGGCAGAGACCGCTCTGCGCGTTGAGCAGAAAGTGCAGCCGTACGCGATTCTGCCAGTAGTGGCGACGCACGCGATAGGCGGCGGCGAGCTGCGCGAGCAGCTCCTCGTCGGGCGCGCGCAAGACGGCGCCGGCGTCTTCTCGCCTAACGATCTCGCCGGCGAGCGATTGCGCGGCGAGGGTGTCCCAATCGCGGGCGTGGGGCTCGTGCGTCATCGGTTCGGGTATCCTTCTTCAGTGTGAGGCCGTTCCGGCGCGGCGCGGGCGATCACGTCGCGCAATCCGCTTGCCGCCGCCGCGCGTGCCACGGAGGAATCATCGGCAGGCGACGGGAGCCACGGGAAACTCACCACCGGCGTATCCGGAAGCAACGTCTGCAGCGCATCGTGGTTGGTGCGTCGTGCGACATCCGGTGCGGCGCCATCGGTCTCGTTCAGCACGACGCCGAGCAGCCGAACGCCCGCGTCGCGCAGCGCTTGAACGGTGAGTCGCGTGTGGTTGATGACGCCGAGGCGGTTGGCGGCAACGACGATCGCGTCGAGCGACCAACGCTGGAAGAGCGTGAGATATGTGTCGGTTTCGGTAATCGGAACGAGCAGCCCGCCCGCGCCTTCGACGAGGATCGCATTGACATCGCGAATGAGGCGATGGAACGACTCGTCGAGCGGGTTCATCGCGAGCGTCCGACCGGCGCGCCGGGCGGCCATCCATGGCGCGAGCGGCTCGTCGAGCGCGACGGGGCACACGTCGCGCATCGATGCTCCGGTGCCCGCAGCGGCGGCGAGTGCGCGCGCATCGGACGCCGGGTCGTTGACGGTCACTCCCGTTTCGACGGGTTTCATCGCCGAAACGCGCAGGCCGTCGGCGCGCATGAGGCCTAACAGGGCGCGGCTGACGGTGGTCTTGCCGACGCCGGTGTCGGTGCCGGTTACGCCTAACCGAATCATCGCCACTCGAGGAAGCGCTCGATCACGCGGTAGATGACGGCGAGATCATCGGTCGTCGTGCAGAACGGCGGCAGCACGTACGCCACATTGCCGAGCGGGCGCAGCAGGACGCCGTTGCGGAGGGCGAATGCGGCGAGCTCGCCGCCGACGGTGCTCAAATATCCGTCCTCGCCGTCGATGTCCAACGCAGCGACGGTGCCGAGCACGCGCGTGCGGCGCACGCGCGGGTGCGACGCCAGTCGCGCCATCTGCTCGCGGTGCGCGCCTTCGATGGCTTCGCGATTCCGAGCGGAATCGGCGTCCAGCAGCGCGAGGCTCGCACGCCCCGCGGCACAGGCGACCGGGTTGGCGGTGTACGAGTGTCCGTGGAACAGCGTCTGGCGGCGATCCTGGCTGCGGAATCCCTCGAAGACGCGCTCCGTCGTGACCGTGGCGCCGAGCGGAAGCGCGCCTCCCGTTAGGCCCTTGGAGAGACACATGATGTCGGGCGCGACGCCCGCGCGCGCGCACGCGAAGAGCGGGCCCGTGCGGCCGAACCCGGTGAGCACTTCGTCGGCGATGAGCAGCACGTGCGCCTTGGCGCAGCATTCGGCGAGCGCGCGGAGCGTGTGCTCCGGCCACATGCGCATGCCGCCGGCGCCGAGCAACAGCGGTTCGACGATGAGCGCGGCGAGCTCGGAACCGCGCTCGTCAATGAGTGCGCGCAGGCCGCCGACGGTGTCGCCATCGACTGGATCGGGCAGCCGCTCGACCGCCCAGAGGCGATCGGCAAACGGATCCGTGAAGGTGCCGCGCGCGCTGACGCTCATGGCGCCGAAGGTGTCGCCGTGATAGGCGTGCTCGATGGCCGCGATGAGGGGCCGGTGCTCGCCGCGGTTGCGCCAGAATTGGAGCGCCGCCTTGACGGCAACCTCGACGGCGGTCGAGCCGTCGTCCGAAAAGAAGACGCGCGTTAGGCCGGGCGGCAGCACGTTCACGAGCTCGGCGGCCAGCCGGGCCGCGGGTTCGTGCGTGCATCCGGCGAAAATGACCTGCTCGAGCGTGCGCGCTTGCTCGGCGATCGCGGCGGCGATGGCGGGGTGGCAATGTCCGTGGAGGGTCACCCACCACGACGAGATGGCATCGAGCAGCACGCGGCCGTCGGCCGTGTGCAGATGCGCACCCTCGGCGCGAACGATGGGAACGGGGAGTGGTGCGGTGGCATGCTGCGTGTACGGGTGCCACACGTATCGTGCGTCGAGCGCGGTCCACTCGGCGGCGCTCACGAGGCGCGGCGCGGCAGCAGGTCGCTGAGCGCGTCCAACAGGCGCGCGATCTGCTCGGGCGTGTGCGCGGCGCTCGCGGTGATACGCAGGCGCGAGCTGCCTAACGGGACGGTCGGCGGCCGCACCGCGCCCACGAGGAGGCCCCGGTCTCTGAGTGCCGCGCCCAACCGCGCGGTCTCGGACGCCTCGCGGATGATCAGCGGCACGATGTGCCCATCGGCCTCACCGGTGGGCTCGTAGCCGTGCGCGCGGAGGCCGTCGCGGATGGTGCGCGCGTTGGCGCGCAATTGGTCGCGGCGCCACGGCTCGGCGTCGACGATGCGCAACGCTTCGAGCGTGCCGGCCGCGAGCGCCGGCGGCGCGGCGGTCGTGAACACGAACGCGCGCGCGCGGTTGAGGAGCCAGTCGCGGAGCGGCTGGGAGCCCGCGATGAACGCCCCCGTCGTTCCCATAGCCTTGCCAAGGGTCCCCATGTTCACGTCGATCTCGTGGTCGACGTGCCAGCGCTCCGCGGAGCCGCGGCCGTTGGCGCCTAACAGACCGGTGCCGTGCGCGTCGTCGACGTACGTGAACGCGCCGTGCTCGCGGGCGATCGACACGAGCGCATCGAGGGGAAAGAGGTCGCCATCCATGGAAAACACGGCGTCCACGACGATCCACCGGCGGCCATCGCGTTCGGCATCGTCGCGGAGCATGTCATCGAGTCGCTCGACATCGAGGTGCGGAAAGATCTTCACGTCGGCGCGCGACAGGCGGCAGCCGTCGATGAGCGACGCATGGTTGAGCGCGTCGGCATAGATGACGTCGCCCCGCGACGCCAATGCGGGAATTGCACCGGTGTTCGCGGCGTACCCGCTGGCAAACAAGAGCGCCGCCTCCGTGCCCTTGAACCGCGCCAGCGCCGCTTCGAGGTGCTCGTGCAACTCGTTCGTGCCGGAGATGAGGCGCGCCGCGGCGGCGCCGGTGCCTTCGCGCTCAAGCGCCGCCGCGATCGCGGCGGCAATTCGCGGATCGCCGGCCAGGCCGAGGTAGTCGTTAGACGAGAAGTCGATGGCGGGTTTCCCATCGACGGACACAGCAGCACCGCGACGCGCACGCACAGGATGCGTGCTACGCCGGAGATCCGCGTGATCGAGCACGGCGAGATCGCGGCGGAGCACGGCGTCGAGCGTCGTCGGGGACGACGCAGTCGCATGAGATCGCATGGTGCGGAGACTACGCGACTCGATGACGCGCGGTCAAGCGTCTGCCGAGGGCTTGTATTGACGTGGACAGCACCTCCGGGTAGCATCGCAAATTGGGCCTGCACGCACGCTGGTTGCGTGCGATGCGGTCGGGACTATCGTCGTGCGAACGGGGAGTCGATCCGATGAGTGGCGACGTGACGCGCCGGGAGTTCGTGATTGGTGCGGCGGCGGCAGCTGCAGCCGCGACCATCTGGCCGCACCGTGCGTTGGCTGAGCGAAGCCCGTGGTGGATGGCACCGGGCGCGGCAGATCCACGCATCGTGCAGCCATTCGATCTCGCGCGCGTACAGCTCTTACCGGGACCATTTCTCGATCAGGCTGAGATCGCGCGGCGCCACCTCTTGCGCATCGAGCCGGACCGTCTGCTGCACATGTTCCGCATTACGGCGGGGCTTCCGTCGTCCGCCCAACCGCTCGGCGGTTGGGAGGCGCCGGTGAACGAGCTGCGCGGACACTACACGGGCCACTTCATGTCGGGGTGCGCGCTCATGAGCACGAGCATGCGCGATCCCGAATTGCGCACGCGCGGCGCATACGTGGTGAGCGTGCTGGCCCAGTGCCAACAGGCGCACGGCAACGGATACGTGAGTGCGTTCCCCGAAGAATTTTTCGACCGGCTGCGCGAAGGGAAGAACGTGTGGGCGCCGTTCTACACGATCCACAAGATCATGGCCGGCCTGTTGGACACGTACATCTACACGGGGAACGCGCAGGCGATGACGGTGCTGGCCGGCCTCGCGATGTGGACGCGCGGCTGGGTCAGTCCGTTAGGCGATGAGGAAATGGCGCGCGTGCTCGAGCGCGAGTACGGCGGGATGAACGAAGTGCTGTACAACCTGTCCGCCGTGACGGGCGACGCGCAGTGGGCCCATCTCGCGCACCGGTTCGATCACGAGCGAATATTCGCACCGCTCGCGATGGGCCGCGACGAGCTCAAAGGCCTGCACGTCAACACGACGATTCCCAAGATCATCGGCGCGGCCCGGCGATACGAAGTAGTCGGCGATGCGCGCTATCACGCGGTGGCCGACTACTTCTGGCGCGAGGTCACCGGTCATCGCGCGTACTGCACGGGCGGCACGAGCAACGGCGAAGGGTGGCAGGCGGAGCCGGACATCCTGGCGACGCAGCTGAGCGGATACACGCAGGAATGCTGCACGACGTACAACATGCTCAAGCTGACGCGGCACGTGTTCGGCTGGACCGCCGATCCGCGGTGCGCCGACTTCTACGAGCGCGCGCTGTTCAACGGCATCCTCGGCACACAGCATCCCGCGGATGGCATGACGCTGTACTATGTGCCGCTCGCGTCCGGCTTCTGGAAACTGTTCGGCCATCCCAACGAGTCGTTCTGGTGCTGCAACGGCACGGGCCTCGAATCGTACTCGAAGTTCGGCGACAGCATTTACTTTCACGACGACGCCGGCGTGTACGTGAATGTGTTCATCGCGTCGGAGCTCGACTGGCAGGAACGCGGCGTGCGGCTCGTGCAGGAGACGCGGTTCCCGCTCGAAGAATCGACGCAGCTCACGGTGCACTGCGCGCGCCCCACGCGCTTCGCCCTCCGCGTGCGCGTGCCGTATTGGGTTAGTCGCGGCGGCTCGGCCACCCTCAACGGACGCCGACTGGATGCGTTCGCGGCGCCGAGCAGCTATTTGGTGCTCGATCGGACGTGGCGGGATGGCGACCGGCTGCAGCTCGCCCTGCCGATGGCGCTGCACACCGATCCGACGCCCGACGATGCGACGGTCCAGGCGATCATGTACGGACCGCTGGTGCTGGCCGGTCGGTTAGGCACCGAGGGCCTGACGCCGGATGTGTTGCGCGCCGAGCCGACCAAGCCGCGCACGGTACCCGAGTACAAGGCCGATCCGGTGCCGGCGCCGTCGTTCGTGTCGTCGGGCGGCGAGTTGTCCGCCAGGATCACGAAGCGGTCCGGCGCGGGCGCACCGCTCGAGTTCCGCACGGTTGGCCAGGCGACCGACGTGACACTCGTCCCGCTCAACACCGTGATCGACGAGCGCTACGCCGTGTACTGGACGGTCGCGCCGCACACGACATGACCGACGAGCGGCGCGCCGCGTGACGGGTCCGCTGTCGCGGCGTGAAGCCCTCAAGCTCCTGGGCGCCACCTCCGCTGGCGCCCTGCTCGGCTCGCCTAACTCAGCGTTAGGCGGTGCGTCCGCGACCGGAGCGGCGCCCGACATCCGGGCGCTCACATCGACGAGCGAGGTGTTTGTCCCGCCGCGCGGCCGCGCCTACGACAAGTTCAGCTTCGACTTTCCCGAGCCGTCGGTTGCGTTCGCGGGGTACCGGTTCGGCGTCCTGGTGTTCACGTGCGAGAACGCCTACGGCCTGGACCACAGCGCCATGCACGCCGAGTCGACCGGGAACGGCGTGCGGGTGACGTGCGACCGGCTCGTGTGGGCCGGCGGACAAGAGCGCTCCGCCGGTCACATCGAGCTCGAGCTGCATCGCGAGAGCGAGCGCGCGGTGACGTGGACGGTGCGCGCGTCGATGCCTAACCGGATCAAAGCCATCACGACGGTCATCCGCGGCGTGCCGCGGGGCCGAGTGTCGGCATCGGGGTCGCCGTTCTTCGACCCGCGAGACGACGAGCTGTTGTTCGGGTATCCGTTCAGTGGCGGCGATCTCGTCGGGCCCGGTGAGGCCGGCGGCATGCCCACGCCGCTCGCCATCGTGCAATCGGGCGACGGCCAGTTCGTGTCACTCTCATCGCTCGATGATCGTGTGCGCACCAAGCGATTCTACTTTCAGCCGGGCGACACGGGCTATCGTGTGGAGGCGGTGCACGAAACAGAGGGCTGGCTGTCGCAGACGAACGTCACGACGCCGCCGTGGCGACTGGCGCGCGAGACCACGCTCGCCGACGCGGCCGCCCCGCACTTCGAGCATCTGCGCCGCGCGTACGGCCTCACGCAGTGGGAGTCGCGCCCCGACGTCCCGGCATGGCTCCGGCGCACGTCGCTGGTGCTCACGCTGCACGGCATGCACTACACCGGCTACGTGTTCAACGATTTCGCGCGAATGCTCGAGATCGTTCGTTGGACGGCGGCGCAGATCGGCGGCGACCGCGTGCTCGCGTTCCTCCCATCGTGGGATGGGCGGTATTACTGGGACTATCCGACCTACCGCGCCGCCGATCGGTTAGGCGGCGAGGCCGGTCTCCGCCAGCTGGTACAGGCCGGACACGACCTCGGCGTGCGCTTCATGCCGATGTTCGGCGCAAACGCGGCCAACCGGCACACGGCCGGGTTCGATGCGATCGCCGGCGCCGCCACCGCAAAGATCGACGGCGATCCGTTGGACCTGAATTGGGTGGATTGGGACAACGACCGCCACCAGGAGGGCTGGCTCTCGTACATGAACCTCGGCGTGGAGTCGTGGCGCTCGTGGCTCACGCGGCGGATTTCCGACGTGGTCGAGCGGTATGGCGCGGACGCCTACTTCCTCGACATCGCCGGCGGGTGGGTGAACAACCCGCAGGCCGACATGCACGAGGGCACGCGCCGACTGGTTGTCGCTCTGGCCCGCGCGCATCCACACGTGTTGGCGTGCGGCGAGATGCACTACGATGCGCTCATGGCGTTCATCCCGCTCTATCAGTCGTTCTCGCAATGGGCAGTGCGCGATCAGGTGCAGCGATACGCGCGCTTCTTCCAACATCTGAGCCACCCGGCACCGGGGCGCGGCAGCAGCGGTGTCCACGAATCGGGGTTCAACCGTTGGGACCCGCGCACGTTGTCGCTGCGCGAGGGACAGATCCCGACGCTCAATGTGGTGGACGATACGTTCTCGACGTACCGAGCCGAGATGGCGGCCGTGATCGCGAAGGCCACGGATATGGCCGGCGCCTAACGCAGACGTCGGCGGCGCCGGCTCGAGCCGCTACCAGATGTCGCCGACGGTGAAACCTTCAGGAAATGGATCGGTGGGGTCGACGACATAGGAGCTGAACCCAGTGATCCAGCCCTGGCCACTCAAGGTGGGCACCACGGCGCGGTGCGGTCCGACCGTCGTCTCGGCGACGAGGCAACCCGTGAAGACGGTGCCTAACACGCCCTCGTGGTGGAAGTCGCGATCGAGCGGCAGCAGACCGCGGGCATGGAGCGTCGCCATCTTCGCGCAGGTGCCCGTGCCGCACGGCGAGCGGTCGATGGCGCCCGTCCATGTGGCCGGGCGATCCCAGTCCAGCCTGCCCGTCGAGACGACGACGGCGTTGCGCGCGTGCGCGTTGGGCGACACGGGTGCACCGGACAGCTGCGCGATCGTGATGCCGGAGAAGCCAGGCTGCTCCGGATGGACCACCGGCAGCTGCTCGCGCGCGGCCGCTTTGATCATCTCGCCGATCCGCACGATGTCACGGCCTTCGTCCGGCGTTAGGCGGAGGCCGAAGCGCGCCGCGTCGGCGATCACGTAGAACATCCCGCCGTACGCGACGTCCACCGGCACGGTGCCCAGGTGCGGCACCTCCACCGGCGCGTCGAGATGGACGGCAAACGCCGGGACGTTGCGAAACGTGACGCGCTGCACTTTGCCGTTCGCACAGTCGGCGCGCACGCCAACGAGACCCGCGGGCGTCTCGAGCGTGAGCTCGGTCACCGGCTCGCGCATCGGCACCATGCCCGTCTCGAGCAGCACCGTCGTCACGCAGATCGTGTTGGTGCCCGACATGCCGGGATACTCGACGTGCTCCATGATCACGAAGCCCGCATCGGCCTCCGGATGCGTTGGCGGCAGGATCAGGTTGCAGTTGGCCGCGGGGTAGCCACGCGGCTCGCGCAGCATGCACAGTCGGAGCGCATCGGCGTGGTCGCGCAGGTGGCACATCTTCTCGAACATCGATGCGCCCGGCACGTCGAGCACACCGCCGACGATCACTCGACCGGGTTCGCCGCACGCGTGCGCGTCGACGGCCTGAATCATGGAAGCGAATCGCATGGGCTACAGCCAGGCGTGGAAGCGGCGAATGTAGCGGTTCTTGACGACCTGCGTGAGCAACCCGTACGACAGCAGGATCACGAGCAACCAGAGAAAGTAGCTGCCCGGCAGCGGCATGAGGCCGACGCGTTCGCCTAACGTAATGAACGGGAGCGCGATGCCGATCACCATGATGGTGGCGGTGAGCGCGAGCACCGGCCACGCGGCGCGGCTTTGCAGGAACGGCACTTTCGCGGTGCGGATCATGTGTACGATGAGAGTTTGCGACAGGAGTCCCTCGACGAACCACGCCGACTGGAACAGCGCCTGGTGGCTCACCGCGTTCGCCTTGAATACGTACCACATGATGAGGAACGTCGCGACGTCGAAGATGGAGCTGATGGGACCGATGTACACCATGAACCGGCCGATGTCATCCGCCTTCCAGATGCGCGGGCGCTCGAGGTACTCGGCGTCCATCTCGTCGAACGGGATCGAGATCTGCGAGATGTCGTAGAGCAGATTCTGGATGAGCAGTTGAATCGGCAGCATGGGCAGGAACGGCAGGAACGCGCTCGCGATGAGGACGCTGAACACGTTCCCGAAGTTCGAGCTCGCCGTCATTTTGATGTACTTCATGATGTTGCCGAAGGTCTTGCGCCCCTCGAGCACGCCTTCCTCCAGCACCATCAGGCTCTTCTCGAGCAGGATGATGTCGGCGTATTCCTTGGCGATGTCGACGGCGGAGTCGACGGAGATGCCGACGTCCGCCTCGCGCAGCGCGCCGGCGTCGTTGATGCCGTCGCCCAGAAATCCCACCGTGTGGCCGCGGCTCCGCAGCGCGCCGACGATGCGCGTTTTCTGCGTGGGCGTGAGCTTGGCGAAGATCGTGGTGCGCGCGGCGAGGTCGGCCAGCTCCTCATCCGACAGCTGCTCGATGTCTGCGCCTAACGCAATGCGGCCCGGCTCGAGACCGACGTCGTGGCACACCTTGCGCGCAATGACGTCGTTGTCGCCGGTGAGAATTTTCACGGCGACGCCGTGGTCCCGCAGTGCCGTGAGCGCGGGGCCGGCGGTCTCCTTGGGCGGATCCAGAAACCCGATGAACCCCGCGAGCACGAGGGACGACTCGTCGCCCACGGCGTACGCGCGGTCGCACACCGGGAATTCGCGGTACGCGACGGCGACGACGCGCAGTCCATCCTCGTTGAGCTCGCGCGCGAGGTCGACGGCGCTCTCGGCGGCGTTAGGCGTGAGCGGCGTGACGACATCTTCGTCGCGCACGTGCGTGCACTCCGCGAGGATCTCCTCCACGGCGCCCTTGCAGATGAGCACGTGCGCGGTCTGCTTCTGCTCGACGACGACGGACATGCGCTTCCGCGCGAAGTCCCAGGGGATCTCGTCGACCAGGCGGAAATCGCGCTCGACGCGCAGTTCCTCGCTCAGATCCTTGTGCTCGAGCACCGCGCGGTCGAGCAGGCTGCGCAATCCTGTCTGATACGTGCTGTTGAGATAGGCGAGCGCGAGCACCGACTCATCATCTTCGCCCACGACGTTGAGGTGGCGCTCGAGGATGATGCGGTCCTGCGTGAGGGTGCCCGTCTTGTCGGTGCAGAGCACGTCCATCGCGCCGAAATTCTGAATGGCGTTGAGGCGTTTGACGATCGTCTTGTGACGGGCCATCACCACCGCGCCCTTGGCGAGATTCGCGGTGACGATCATCGGCAGCATCTCCGGCGTTAGGCCGACGGCCACCGCCACGCCGAAGAGGAACGCCTGCAGCCAATCGCCTTTGGACACGCCGTTGATCACGAACACGATCGGCACCATGACGAGCATGAACCGGATGAGCAGCCAGCTCACTTTGTTCACGCCGATGTCGAACGACGTCACGGGCCGGCGTCCGACGAGGTGCTTTGCCATCGCGCCGAAGTACGTGCGATCGCCGGTGGCGACGACGACGGCGGCGGCGGTGCCGCTCACGACCGACGTACCGAGGAAGCCGATGTTGCGGAGCTCGCCTAACGTGATGCTGCCCGACGCGACGTCGAGCGGCGCGTCGCCCTTCTCGACGGGCACGGCCTCGCCTGTGAGCGCCGATTGACTGACGAACAGATCCTTGGCCGACAGGAAGCGCACGTCGGCGGGCACCATGTCGCCGGCCGAGAGCGCGATCACGTCGCCGGGGACGAGCTCCTCGATGGGCACCTCGCGTCGCCGAGAGCGCGGCGACGGATCGTCCTCGGACGGCTCATCGGTGCGCTCGACCGTGGCGCTCGTCCGCACCATCGCCTTGAGCGCGAGCGCGGCGCGATTGGACCGGAACTCCTGCACGAACCGGAGCAGCGCGCTGATGGTGACCATCACCGAGATCACGATCACCGCTTTGACGTCGCCCGTGAGATACGACACGACGCCGAGCACGGCCAGCACGCCGATGAATGGATTGATGAAGGCGTGGACCAGCTGGACGTACCACGCCGGCTCGTTCTCGTGCGCGATCTCGTTGAGGCCGATCTCGTCGCGCCGCTGTTCGGCGACGGTGGTCGTTAGGCCGTGCCGGGTAGTGTCGAGGCGCTCGAGCGCGGCGACGGTGGTGGCACCCGCGTAAACGAAGAGTGCTTGCGCGCGCGGGTCGCTCACGCCCGCGGCACCCGCATCGTTGGGCGCGCGGTTGCCCGGGCGCAGGCGCAGCAACTCCAGCGCCTGGTCCGTCCATTGTGCACCGCGCGCCCCGGGGCGCAGCGACGTCATCGGCATCGCGACCAACCGTCCCGTCAACAGAACGGCCCCATCGCCCGGGAGTGAGCGAAGGGGCCGATCGGCGCACCGCCCCGGTGCGCCGGCGCGCAGCATAACCCGGGCTCGGAGAGGTGTCAACCGTGCGCGCCGCCCCCAACGAGTTGCGCGCGATCGGTGTATGTAGAATGCACGCTCACCGCGACGTGACGCGTCGCTTCACCCGCTCGAGATGGAGATGATCGATGCGACGGATGACCCTGCTGGCACTCGCGAGTGCCGCGGCGGCCGCGCTTGCCTTCGGGCCGGGCGTGGTCGCCGCGCAAGGATATCCCGGCGGCGGCATGGGTGGAATGGGAGGGATGGGCGGCATGGGCCGACGCGGTATGGGAGGCGGCCGCGGTGGAGCGCGTCGTCAGATGTCACAAGACGACATGCAGAAGCGCTTCGAGGACATGGCGGCGCTCAAGCCCGCGCTCAAGGACATCAAGCTCCAAGACGCGCAGAAGGACACGCTCGACAAAATCGAGAAGGTATATCGTCCGCAGCTCGGCGATTACGGACGCGCGTTGTACTCGCTCATGCAGAACGGCGCCGATCCGGACTCGGCCAAGTCGCTGCGTGACGGCGCTCGACAATTGCGCGACCAGGAGCTCACGGAAGCGCGCGGCCTGTTGACATCGAATCAACAGCCCACGTTCGACGACAACGTCGCGAAGATTCATGCCGACGAAGCCAGGCGCGACGAACGAATGCGCTCGCGCATGGGTGGCGACAACGGTCCCTGAAGAGGCATGCGCCGAACGTGTCGTGCACAATGGAAGTCGAATCCGCGCCCGAGTGGCGCGTCGCCGGCGGCGTGAGCGCGTTGGTGGAATCGAGCGCCGCGCAGCCGTCGGACAGCGAGCGCACGTTCGCCGAAGAAGCCGCGATTCTCACGCGGGTGCAGCGCGGGGACGTGGCGGCGTTCGACCTGGTGGTGCGCCGCTACCTGCGCCGCGCGTTCGCGATCGCGTATCGTGTGTTAGGCCACCGTGAGGACGCCGAGGATCTGGTGCAGGACGCGTTTCTCACGGCGCTCGAACGCATCGCGTCGTTCGATCTGTCGCGGCCGTTCGGCCCCTGGTTTTTCCGGATCGTGGTGAACCGCGGGCTCAACGCGCGGAAGGCGCGCGCGATCCGTCGCACGGAGGCGATGCCGACGGACACATTGGAGGCGGCGGAGCCGTCGCCCGCCGGCCTGTACGAGCGGACGGAAATTCGCGAGCGGTTCCAGGCGGCGCTCGCGGGGTTGTCGCAGCGCCAGCGGTTGATCGTCGAGCTCGCGGACATCGATGGCATGTCGGGCGTCGAGATCGCGGCAATGTTAGGCGTATCCCAAGGGACGGTGCGGTGGCACCTCCACATGGCGCGGCACGCGCTCAGAAAAGCGCTGGCGCCGTTGCGCGGAGAACGGACCCATGAGTGACGAGTTTCACGCCGGGCTCGAGGCGGAGCTGGCGGCGCAGCTCAGACGCGCGGCGGGCGAACCGCCGTACGACGAGGTGGACTGGGAGGCGCTGGCGCGGCGCATCCACGTTGCTGCGTTAGGCAGGCGCGCCGTCGCGGCGCACCGGCGCTGGTGGGATCACGCGGCGCGGTGGACGCGCGCGGCGATTCCGCTCGCGGTGGCCGCGGCAATTGCCGCGGTCGCACTGATCGTGCACGATCGCTCATCGGCCGTGTCGGTCGAACCGGGCGGTACGCTGATCGAGGCGGTGACCGGCGCGGCGTCGGATCAGGACGTCGCGGCGTCGATGGCCGGCCAGCCCACGCCGGCGTCGTTCGCCGCCGAGGTGCTCGCGCAATGACGGGTCCGAGCGGGGAGCGGGCCGGCGGCGCGTTCTCGCCGCGGGCGATGGCGGCGGTGGTCGTCTGCGTGACGTTGATCGCCGGGATTCTGGTGGGGATCGGACTCGACCGGGCGTTCTTCCGGCCGCCGCGGGGCCCGCGATTCGGGGCGTTCGCACTGCGCAATGGGCCTAACGCAGACAGCGCGCGGATGCGCATGCGCGCGGAATTCGCGCGGCAGCTCCAACTGACGCCGGATCAGCAGGCGCGCATCGACACGATCATGCAGCGGCGGACCGCGGTGCTCGACTCCATCCGCAAGGAGAACATGCCGCAGATCCGCGCGCTCATTGGCGCGACGCAAGCGCAGATCGACAGCGTGCTGACGCCAGACCAGCGCGACAAGTTCCGGTCGCTACGGCAGCAATACCGGCGCGTGCGCCGGTTCCGGCCCGACAGCGGCGTGCTCAAACCCTAGAGCTCTCGCGAATCCGCCTCCGGCGACGATGAAAGTCTCACGACTGTGATCGCGGACGAGGCCGGACACGGACAAGACAGGACTTTTGTTGTTTTCGAACGCTGGCATCCCGACCAGTTACAAATCACTTCGCTGTGTCCGGCTTTGTCCTGGTGTGTCCGCTATCAACTCGTGGATGCTTGCCAGACATGCGGAGGCGGACACGTGAGCATGACCGAGCTCTCGCGAATCCGCCTCCGGCGACGATGAAAGTCTCACGACTGTAAGCGCGGACGACGCCGGACACCGATGGACACAACAGGAGTGCTTTGATGCTTTCGAGGTCGGCCGCGATTTCAAAATCGGTTCGCTCACCGACACAATTCCCCGAAGAACCTTTTCTAGAAATGCCCAATCGAAAAGACGCTCTCGCCGCCGCAGTCGAGCGATCCGCTCTTTTCATTGTTTTCTGCTTTTTCCGTTTCACCATGAGCGTAGAAGTCTTCCAGGTGCCGGCATGGGATCACCCGGTTGGAAAGCTTCTTCGCTCATGGTGAAACGGAAAAAGCAGAAAACAATGAAAAGAGCGGATACAGCCGATGGGGTGCGGACGGGACCGGAGACGTCGCGCGGGCACTCTCTCCGGCTGAAGCTTGTTGTCTGCTAGCGAGAGCTGGCGCCCGACGCAGCGGCGAGCTTGATGCCGGCCGGCGCCATGGGTAGCGCGCGCAATCGGACTCCCGTCGCCTCGAAGATCGCCGCCGCTACGGCGGGCGCGAGCGCCATGATCGGCGCTTCGCCCGCGCCCATGGATGGCTCGTCGGGCCGGTCCACCAACACGACGTCGATCGCGGGCACATCGCTGAAACGCGGCACTCGGTAATCCGCCAGGTGCGGGTTGCGGATGACACCATGGTCGAACTCGATGGCCTCGAACAGCGCACCGCCAATGCCCTGCACCAGCGCACCGGAAACCTGGTTCCGCAAACCATCCGGGTTGACGATGGCGCCGCAGTCAAACGCCGTCACCGCGCGCACGATGTGCACGTCGCCTGAGCCGTGGTCCACCGAGACTTCGGCGCACGTGGCCACGTAGCCGCCCTTCTCGAAGCCGCACGCCACGCCCACACCGTGGCCGGTCTGATGGTTCGTGCCCGGCCATCCAAATTTGTCGGCGGCTTTCTGCACCACATCGCGCAGACGCGGATCGTCGATGTTCTTGAGCCGGAATGCGACGGGGTCCATATCCACCATGTGCGCGAGCTCGCTCACGTGCGACTCGCGCGCGAAGTGATTCGCTGTGGCCGCGAGCGCGCGATACGAGCCCTGCCGCAGCGGCGACGTCGACGGGTGGAACGTGACCCGTTGGTTCGCGATGGCGTACCACGGCCGGATCGCGGCGGGGCCGGAGTTGTAGTTGTCGAAGGTCCACGCGGTGATGATGCCGTTCGCATCGACACCCGCGTCGACGTCGATGACGCCGGCGGGGCGGAAGTACGCCCAACGGAACTCTTCTTCTCGGGTCCACACGAGCTTGACGGGGCGGCCGATTTTCTGTGCGAGCCGCGCGGCCTCGACCGCCGCCTCGCCGGTGTGCTTGCCGCCGTATCCCGATCCCGTGTCGGGCACGATCACGCGGACGAGATCGTTAGGCATCCCGACGGCCTGCGCGACCTGGTCGCGAACCGCAAACGGCCGCTGCGTGCCGGTCCACACGGTTAGGCGGTCGCCGCTGGCCTCGTGCGTGACCTGCGCGAGCGCGGCGCGGGGCTCGAGCGGGACGTGCGCGATGTACGCGACCGTGTAGGACTGCGTGAGGCGGTGTGGCGCGGCCCTGAGTGCGGCGGTCACGTCGCCGCGCTCGAAGGGTTCCGTGGACCCGCCTTCGTGTCCAGGGCCCGCTTCCGGCGCGGGCGTGTGCCGGAGGTAGTCGTAGATGTCGCGCGACGACGGCGCCGCGCCCGTCGCGGGCGTCCACGTCGCACGCAGCGCGCCTAACGCTTTGGCGGCGGCCGGCGCCGACGGCGCGGTGACGCCCACGAAATCGCCATCGCGCGTGACCACCACGCCGGGGATCGCCTGCGCCGCGCTCGCATCGAGCGAGGCCAGCGTGGCCCCGATCGACGGCGCACGGAGCATCTTCGCGTACTGCATGTCCGGCACGCGCATGTCGGACGTGTACTCATGCCGTCCCGTGACGAGATCGCTCGCGCCGACGCGCGGCGCCGACGTGCCGGCCACGGTCCAGTGCGCCTTCGGGGTCAGCACGACGTCGTCGGTCACGGTGGCCGTGATGGTGCGGCCGGCCGTGAGCTCACCGTAGCGCAGCGACCGGTGCGTATGCGGATCGGTGACGCGTCCGTCGGCTGCCGTTAGGCCGCCCGGATCGACGTGCCAGTGCTCGGCGGCCAGCGCCACGAGCCGCTGGCGCGCGGTCGCGCCAACCTTGCGGAGCTGCGTGCCCATCTGCGGCGTCGAGCGGCTGCCGAACGTGCCCATGTCGAACGGCGTGCGCATCGTATCGCCCATGACGAGACGCACGGATGACAAGGGGACGCGCAGCTCTTCCGCGAGTTCCTGCGCCAGCGACGTGCGGATGCCCTGACCGAACTCGACCTTGCCGGTGAACACGGTCACGGCGCCGTTCTGATCGATGTGGAGCCACGCGTTCACGTCTTCCGGGATCTGCGGCGCGCCCGGCGCCGCTTCGGTTAGGCGGGCCCCGAGCGCGGGCGCCGCGAGCGCGTCGCGCGTCACGAGCACCACCAGCAGTCCCCCACCCAGCATCTTCAGAAACTCCCGGCGCGATGCGCCGTCGGATCGGTCGCGCGTGATCATGGCCGTGCCTCCCCGCCGCCCGCCGCGGCCGCACGCCTAACGGCCGCGACGATGCGGGGATACGTGCCGCAGCGGCAGACGTTCGTCTCGAGACCGCGCGCCACGTCCTCCGCGCTCGGCTGCGGATTCGCGCGCAGCAGCGCCACCGTCGCCATGATCATCCCCGGCGTGCAGTACGCGCACTGGAACGCTTGCTCGTCGAGGAACGCTTGTTGGACCGGATGCAGATGGCCGTCGCGCTCGAGGCCTTCAATGGTGGTGACCTTCGCGCCGGCCGCCGACTGCGCGGGAATCGTACACGAGGCCACGGCGTGGGAGCCTACGAGGACCGTGCACGCGCCACATCGGCCCTCACCACACCCGTATTTTGCCCCCGTAAGGCCGAGCTCGTCGCGCAACACCTCGAGCAGCGTCTGCGATGGATCGACGTCCACCGAATGGCGAGTGCCGTTCACTTCGATGTCGATGCGCATGCGTCATCTCGTCCTGTGGTGCGCTATCGCAAGCATATCGCGTGCGCCGCAGGAGCGCCAACGCCGGGCAGCCAGGCCCTGCCGTTTAGGCGCGGTCTGCGCGCACGAGAACGCGCTCGGCGAGCGCGGGACCGATGAGCTTGCGCCGCCGATTGACCTCGATGGTGATCGGGCCTCCGTAAGGCGCGCGCTCGACGACGCGCACCGTGCAACCCGGCGTCAGCGCGAGGTCGGCGAGATAGCGCAGGAGCATTGGATCTTCGTCCGCCACACGCATCACCGTGGCTGCCGTGCCGGCGCCGAGGTCGGCGAGCGCACGATAGCGCGCTTCTTCGACCGCACCCTCGCGGCTTGGAATCGGCGCGCCATGCGGGTCGACGGTGGGTTCGCCGATGGCGAGCGCCATGCGGTCGATGAGCGCGTCGGTCGCCGCGTGCTCGAGCCGCTCCGCTTCGACGTGGACTTCGTCCCAGCCGTAGCCGAGGGCGTGGACGAGGTACGCCTCGATGACGCGGTGGCGCCGCAGGGTGCGCAGCGCGCTGCGCCGTCCCTGTGCCGTTAGGCGGACGCCGCGATACCGCTCGTGCGTGAGCAGCCCCTGCTCGGCGAGGCGGCGGACCATGCCGGTCACCGACGCGGGCGTTAGGCCGAGCTGCACCGCGAGGTCGGTGGTGGCGGCGGGCTCTCCGGCACGCTCCAGCTCGTAGATCGCCTTGAGGTAGTCCTCGACCGGCGCCGTCAGATCGGGCAGCGGCACGGCGACGCCCTGCGGCGATCCGGTGCCGGACTTCCGGCCTTTCGCGCGCGCCGCCATCAACCGCGCACCACTTGCGTGAGCAGCCACACGTTGAGGGCCGCGATGACGAACGCGACCGTGTACGCGACGCGCTTGAGCCAGGGCGGATTCACGTACTCTCCCATCTTCGCCTTGTTCGAGGTGAAGATCACGAGCGGGAACACCGCGAACGACAACTGCATGCTCAGCACCACCTGGCTCAGGATGAGCAGCTTGGCCGTCCCGCTCTCGCCAAAATACGCCGCCGTGATCACCGCCGGCACGATCGCGATGCCGCGCGTGATCAGCCGGCGAAGCCACGGCCGCATGCGAATGTCCAGGAAGCCTTCCATGGTAATCTGACCGGCCAGCGTGCCGGTGAGCGTCGAGTTCTGACCGGACGCCAGGAGGGCGAGCGCGAACACCGTGCTGGCGCCGCCGACGCCTAACAACGGAGTCAGCAGCTTGTACGCATCCTGGATTTCGGCGACCTCGGTATGGCCGGACCTGTAGAACGTCGCCGCCGCGACCACGAGAATGGCGGCGTTGATGAACAGCGCACCCATGAGCGCGGCGGTCGAGTCGAGGATCGCGTAGCGGATCGCCTCGCGCTTGCCGCGCGAGGTTTCGTCGTACCGGCGCGTCTGCACTATAGATGAGTGCAGGTAGAGGTTGTGCGGCATGACCGTCGCGCCGAGGATTCCGATGGCGAGGTACAACATCGCCGGATTGCGGACGATTTGGATCGACGGCAGCAGGCCGCGTGCGGCCGCGGGAAGGTCCGGCCGCGACACGACGATCTCGAAAATGAAGCAGACGCCAATGGTGCCGATGAGCGCGATGACGAGCGCCTCGAGCGTGCGATAGCCGCGGTGTTGGAGCACGAGGATGATGAGGACATCGAGTCCCGTGAGGAGCACGCCGACGACGATCGGGATGTTGAACAGCAAGTTGAGCGCGATCGCCGAACCGATGACCTCCGCCAGGTCGCAGGCGGCAATGGCGACCTCGCAGAGCAGCCAGTGCAGGATGACGGTGGGCCGCGAGTAGCTGTCGCGCACGGCTTGCGCCAGGTCGCGGCCGGTGGCGATGCCTAACTTTGCCGCCAGCGCTTGCAGCAGAATCGCCAGAAGGTTCGAGATGACGATGACGCTGAGCAGCGTGTAGCCGAACGACGAGCCCCCGGCGAGGCTGGTGGCCCAGTTCCCGGGGTCCATGTAGCCGACGGCGACGAGAAATCCGGGTCCGGCGAACGCGAGCGCCTTGCGCCAGCGGCTGAGCCCCGGGATCGCAACGGTGCGATACGCCTCGGCCAGACTCGGCGTGACGCGCGCGCGGCGCCACCCCGGATGTGCCGGCTGCGACGCGGGCGTTTCGTGTGCGCTGTGCTCGCGCTCGGTCAGGCGAGTCGCCACGAGGGGTGGACCGGCGTCCAGGTGGCGAAGCGGATTTCTCGCATGGCTAACCAATAATTTAGTGCGTCCAAAAACGCAATTGGCCGACGTGAAAAATCGCGCGCCGCCCGGGATCGGACGGCGCGCGACGACGCGAAACCGCGAGCCGCGTCAGAACGCCAACTTGGTCCCCAGGAAGAACGTCTGGCCGTAGTACTCCCGCTGGAAGTTGAACGCGTGGCTCGGCGTTCCCTGGAAGAACCCGAATACGGCGTTGTTGATGTTCAGCACCTGAAATTGCAGCTGCACCTGCTCCGTGATGTTGTACATGATCGAACCGTCGATCTGCGAGTGCGCGTAGAAATAGTTGTCGCCGTTCGCCGTGGGCGTTCCGTCGCCGTACGAGTCGATCATCGCGCCGTTGTACGTCCACCCGATACGGGCCGAGACCGGCGACCTGTCGTAGGTGAGGTAGACGTTGGCGAGGTTAGGCGATTGCCGAAGAAGCGGCGCGTGACGTCCGGTCGTCGGGTCGACCAGGACGCGCGAGTCGATGTGTGTGTAATTGGCGTCGAATCCCATGCCTGCGAGCCAGCCCGGCAGGAATGACAATCGCTGCGCCCATTCGAGTTCCTGTCCGAACATCCAGCCGTCCCCGCCATTCTGCGGCTGGAGGCCCATGTACCCGTTGAACGGGCCGGGACCTGTATACGTGAAGGTTCGCGTCAGGATGACATCGCTCAGGTTCTTGTAGAAGACGCCGCCCGACACGATGCCCGTGGCGGACAGATAGTGCTCGAACAACAAGTCGTAGTTCCACGCGTGCTGCGCGCGCAGACTTGGATTGCCCGACGTGAACCCGCTGAGCGACGGGTCGTGCGCATAGAGCGGGTTGATGGTGCCGGACAAGTTAGGCGCGAGGTCCGGATAGTTGGGCCGCGCGATTCCCCGCGTGAAGGCGAGGCGGATGTTGGTCGCCGTGTCCAGCGCATATCGCAGTTGCACACTCGGGAACAGATCCGTGTAGTCTTTAGTCCCGGTGATCAGCTGCAGCTCCTCCGAACCAGTCGGATTGCCGCTCGAGTCGACCGCCTGCGACACCGAGTGGCCGAGGTATGCCGCGTGCGTCTGCTCGATGCGGAGGCCCAGGTTCACGCGCAGCGGACCGAAGTCCGTCGTGTTCATCACGTACGCGGCGTAGATCTTTTCCGACCCGCTGAAGCTGCCGAGCGAATCAACGGCTAACGGATCGGTGGTGTTCCGGAACAGCGCGCCGTTCGCGTTCTCGAAAGCATTTACCGCCGAGTTGTTGTCGACGGGACCGACGGAATAGCCGCGCTGCAAATAGCTGTAGAAATTTGGATCGCTGAAGCTGCTCTGGAACTGCGACATCATGAGCGGCGTGCCGCCGTCGAACTCGAACGACTGCTCTTGATCCGTGAATACCTTCTTTTCGTCGCGATAGTGGAGGCCGAACTTGAGCTGCGACGGATCGTCGGCGAGCACCCAGTGCAGTAGAAAGTTCAGGCCGCCGCCGATATCGCGACCGGTGGTGAGGTGATCGCTCGTGCTGTACCTGGAGAGCATGTAGTTGTTCGGATTCACCGCGGCCGACGAGTCACCGGCGCTCTCGTAGTGGTACACAGGGTACGTCGAATTCGAGGTGTTGTACGACAGGTCGGCGAGTTGCGGGCCAATGTAGTCGAACGTCGACGATCGATAGTTCTGATCCTGCTGCCGCGTGCCGGCCCAGTTCAGCGTGTAGTCGATGGTCCAGCGCCCCACGTCGTGCTTGCCGCCTGCCGTTAGGCCCCACATCTGTTCGGACGGGGTGCGGAATTGCGATTCCCGCTGCAGCGCCGGATTCACGAGCGCGCCGGCAACGGGACTGTTCGGCGCCGCGCTGTCGCCCGAGACGTCGAACACGTAGCGTGTGCCGTAGTTGTGGAACAGACTCCAGAGTCCTTTCAGGTAGACCTGGTTCTGGCTGTCGAAGCGATAATCGACGTCGCCGCCGATGCCGTAGCGGGACCGGTCGTACCGGTAGTCGCGCTGGCTCCAGTCGTTAGGCGCGGAGACCGAGCCGTTGTACACGCCCCAGCTCGGCTCGACGTCTTCGATGGCCCGGTTGTTCTTGTCGGCCGACCCGCCGATGAGCAATCCGAGCTTGCCGTCGTCCCCGAAGCGGCCGCCGTACGTGAGACCCCCCTGGTACGTGTTGCGACCGGCCATGTTGATCTGCCCGTACTGGCCAGCCACGTAGCCGCGCGGCGCGCCCTCCGGTGTTTTCGTGACGAGATTCACCGAGCCGCCGATCGCATCGGCGTCCATGTCGGCGGTGAGCGTCTTGCTCACCTCGATGGCGCCGAGCAGATCGGACGGCACGTCGTCCAGCTTCGGGATGCGGTCGGCTTCGGTGCCGGGAACGTGCGAGCCGTCGATGGTCACGTTGGACAAGCGCGGCTCGGTGCCGCGCACCTGCACGAACTTCCCTTCCCCTTCGTCGCGCTCCAGCGAGACGCCGGGAATGCGCCCGGCGGCTTCGGCGGCGTTGAAGTTAGGCAGAGATCGGATCTCGTCGCCGGAGAGGACGGACAGGATGTTGTCGGCGTCGCGTTGTTTGGCGAGCGCGGCGGCTTTCGTTTCACTCAGCCGCGGAGACGCCAGGATGAGCATCTGCGCCAGCGCGTACGCGCCGAGGCTGCGCATGCGCACGGTGTGCGTCGTCGTGCGATTCGACGCGACGTCGACGGCGGCGGAGTCGGGGGCGAACCCGACGTAGGTGATGATCACTGTCGGCCGCCCAGCGGGCACCGCCTCGAGGTGATAGCGGCCGTCGGCCGTGGAGCGCGCGCCTAACCGCGTGCCGGACACCTGCACCGTCGCTCCCGCGAGCGGCGTGCCGGTGGAGTCGGTGACATACCCGACCACCCGGCCCGTTCCGTTAGGCGGGCTCGGTGCGCCCGCCTGTGCCGCGGCGCCGACGGCTGCGAGCGCGGCTCCGCCCGCGATCAGCGCCACCGTCCGAACGAGAGAGTGCATAGTTCCTCCGGTCAACCGTGGATGCCTGCTGCGTGAGCAGTGCACCATAGGGCTCGCGATGGCGACGGTGGGTCTCGGATGTGTTGCGATACGTTGGCGGCGAGATCACAAGTGCTTCACGCCGTACACGGCCGTACGCCGCAACAAAACCGTCACGGTGGATCGGCGGCCGTGGCGGATGCGCGGGAGCGGGCGAGATTATGGCAGACTCAGAATTTCGCGACCGCACCATCCGGGATTGCACCATGCGCGCACATCACATCGCCGCCATCGCGCTCGCCCTGTCCGCGTCACCGCTTGCGACGCAGCATGCGACGCCCGCCCAACGACACCCGTCGCTCGTGGTGCTCATCGCGATCGATCAGATGCGCGCCGACTATCTCGACCGTTTCGGTGCGCAATTCACCGGCGGATTGGCGCGCCTCAGGCGCGACGGCGCCGTGTTCATGGGCGGACTCCAAGACCATGCAACCACCGAGACGGCGCCGGGTCACTCGACCATGCTCTCGGGCCGCGAGCCCGAGCATACCGGCATCGTGCTCAACGACCTCGGCGTTCCCGATCCGTCGGTCTCGATCATCGGCGCGCCGCGCGCGATGGGCGCATCGCCCGCGCGCTTTCGCGGCACGACGCTCGCCGACTGGTTGATCGCGCGCGACAGCGGGACGCGCATCTTGTCGGTGTCGCGCAAGGATCGGGGCGCGATCCTCCCCGTGGGACGCGCGCGCGGCAACGTGTACTGGTTCGTAGGTGGCAAGTTCACGACGAGCACGTATTACGCGGATTCGCTGCCGTCTTGGGTACGCGCCTACGACGCGCGTCCCGGCATCCCTGCTCTGGCGGGGACATCGTGGACGCTGCTACGTCCGGCCGCCGACTATCCCGAGCCGGACAGCGAGCCATGGGAGCACGACGGCGCCGACATCGCCTTCCCGCACCGCCTGCCGTCCACCGCGGATTCGATTGCCTCGCGCATTACGAGCTATCCCTGGATGGACTCGGTCACGCTCGACTTCGCGCTCGAGGGCGCGCGGCAGATGCAGTTAGGCGAGCGCGCCTCGACCGACCTGCTCGTGATCTCGCTGTCGACGACCGACGCCGTGGGCCACGCGTATGGGCCCGATTCGCGCGAGATTCACGACCAGCTGCTGCGCGTCGACCAGTGGTTAGGCTGGTTCTTCGATTCGCTCGCCACGCAGGTGCCGCGCGATCGCATGGTCGTCGCGCTCACCGGCGATCACGGCGTGACATCGATTCCCGAGTACACGGTCGCCGTGCGGCATCGGCCTGCGGGGCGCGTCTCGCTCGAGGATGTCGCGCGACGTCTCGACGATGCGCTCACGGCGCGGTATCACGTGCCGTTCGGCGTACGATTCTCGGGCGGGGTGGTGCTCGCCGACGTGCCGGCGCTGCGCGCGCGCGGCGTCAAGGTGGACAGCCTCTCCGAAGCCGTCGCGAGTGAGGTGCGCCGGCGAACGGGCATCGCGCACGCGTATACCCCGCGCTCGCTGCGCGCCGCACCCGCGTCCGACGCCGCCGCCGTGCGGTGGCGCCGCACACTGCCGGCCGATTTCCCGTGGCTCGTGTGCGCGGCGGTATCGCCCAATTGGGTGTGGTCTAACGGAAAGTCGTTGGGCGCCGATCACGGCCAGATGAACGCGAAGGATCTCAACGTCCCGATCGTGTTCATGGGCCCGGGCATCGCGGCCCGGCGCGTCGATCGCGCGGTGCGCACGGTGGACATCGCGCCGACGCTCGCGGAATACCTTGGGCTGCGGCCGAGCGAACCGTTGGACGGGACCGTGCTGCGCGAAGTGATCGGCGTCGCACCGGGCGCAGCGACGGTGGGCGCCGCGCCGCGCTGAGATCGGCACGCCCGCCCGGCGTGTAATCGCGCTGACAGGTCGGTTTTCTACTATTCCTCACGCGATCGCGCACGCGGTTGGACGCGCGACCGGGGCACCGACCTCTCACGCACGAGGGCTTCGTCCATATGACACTCCACCGATTCGCGCTGGCCGCGGCAACGATCGCGACGCTGGCGGCGGTCCCGGCTCGGGGATCCGCCCCCAGCTACCACATCATCAAGAGCTATACGTTAGGCGGCGACGGCGGCTGGGACTATCTCGCCTACGACACGGTCGGGCACCGGCTCTTCATCTCGCGACAGAACCGCGTGATGGTCGTGAATCCGGACAACGGCCGGCAGATCGGCGAGATTCCCGGCTTCAACCGCTCGCACGGCATCGCGTTCGACTACAAAACGGGGCACGGCTTCGCCACATCCGGCGGCGACAGTTCGGTGATCATGTTCGACCTCAAGTCGCTGCGCGTGTTAGGCAGAACCACGGCCGCGCCCGACGCCGACGCCATTCTGTTCGACCCGGCCACGGGCCGCATCTTCACGTTCAACGGCGACTCGAAGTCGTCGTCGGTGATCGATGGCGAGTCCGGCAAGAAAATCGGCACCATAGACCTGGGCGCCGGTCCGGAGTTCGGCGTGTCCGATGGCGAAGGAAAGGTCTTCGTGAATCTCGAAGAAGACGGGATGGTCGCCGAGATCGATGCGAAGACGATGCAGGTGACGCGCAAGTGGCCGCTGGGTTCGTGCAAGGGCGCCACGGGCCTGGCGATCGATCGCACCCATCACATCCTGTTCAGCGGATGCCGCACGAAAGTGATGGCGATCTCGAACGCGACCGACGGGAAGCTCATCACCGAGCTCCCGATCGGCGCCGGCGTCGATGCCACTCGCTTCGATGGCCGCACGGGCAACGCGTTCGCATCCACCGGCGACGGAAACATCACCGTGATTCACGAAGACGCGCCGGACAAATTCAGCGTGGTCGAGACGGTGAAAACGATGCAGGGCGCGCGGACGATGGAGATCAACGAGCACACGCACAATCTGTTCACGGTGTCGGCCAAGTTCGGTCCGGCGCCGGCCGAGTCGACGGCGCAGAACCCGCGCCGCCGTCCGCCCATGCTGCCGGGCACCTTCACGCTGCTCGTGCTCGGTACCTGACCTACCCTATTTCGCCTAACGAGCCGAGTGGGTTAGGCACTCGGCTCGAGCTCATCGTAGCGCTTGAGGCGGTAGATCAGCACCGACCCGGCCCAACTGACCACGAAGACCAGCACGATCAGAAGCCCGAGCATCCCGAAGTTGTCGTTGAGCGCTCCGACGGCGCGCCAGAACGCGCCGTCGAGCGCGAGGCGGCGGCCCACCAGGCCGAGCGTTTCGATCCCGCCGACCAACAGCGCCACCACCACCGACACGAACGTGATCGTGAGATTGTAGTAGAGCTTGCGGATCGGCTTCGCGAACGCCCACCCGTACGCGCCGGTCATGAGGATGCTGTCGGTCGTGTCCACCAGGCTCATGCCCGCGGTGAAGAGCGTCGGAAACACGAGGATCGACCAGATCGGCATCCCCTTCGCCGCCTCGGCCGCCGCGATGCCTAACAGACCGATCTCGGTCGCGGTGTCGAACCCCAGTCCGAACAGCAGGCCGAGCGGATACATGTGCCAACTGCGGCGCACCATCGCGAACAGCGGGCGCAGGATGCGCGCGATGAGTCCGCGACCCGCGAGCAGCGCGTTCAAATCTTCCTCGACGACCGCGCTGCCCGACCGCGCGCGATGAAACGCGCGCCACACCGCGGCGAGGATGAACAAGTTCATCACCGCGATGGCGAGCAGGAACAGCGCGGAGACGAGCGTGCCGATGATGCTGCCCGTCGCGTGCAGCGTCGACATGCGCGTCTCCAGTGCCATGGCGGTGACGGCGATGGCAACCGACGCCAGCACGACGACGGTCGAATGTCCTAACGAAAAGAAAAATCCGACCGTCAGCGGCTTCTTGCCATCGTGCATCAGCTTCCGCGTGACGTTGTCGATGGCCGCGATGTGATCGGCGTCGATCGCGTGGCGAAGCCCGAAGCCGTACGCGAGGAGCGCGGTGCCGAGGAGCAGCGGGTACGCGTGAAACGCGGTGAACGCCCAGACCCAGGCGCCCACATTGAACATGCCCAACAGGGCATAGATGCCGATGACGCGGCCGCGCACATCGGCCGCGTCGTCGGAAAAGACGCGCTGCAGTCGGTGCGTCACCCTACATCAAGCGCTTGACCTCGCGCCGCTCGGCGCTGCGCTCCGCGGGCGGCGCGGGTTCGCTGCCGCTCTGGACGCTCTCGTCCGCGTGTCCCTGTTGGAGCTCGTTGATGCTCTTCTTGAACTCGCGAATGCCCTTCCCCATCGAACCTGCGATCTCCGGGATCCGTTTGGCACCGAAGACGAGAAGAACGATGACGAAGACGAGCAGCAGTTTTTCGATGCCAAATCCGCCGAACCCCATACTCCCTCCAAGCCTGTGGGAAGCCGATCGGACATGCTCAATCTAATGGACTAAGGCGGACAAGGCCGGACAAGAGAGGAAGTCTTGTTGTTTTGAAGAGCGGATTCAATCGGTGCGTGCAACGGTTGCTATCGACTGACCTGACGACGAGGCTCCATCTCCCGCGGGCAACTTCCCGTGGTCCGTCATTCGTAGTTCGTTTCGTGCTTTCCTACCCGTGGTCCGTCGTTCGGTGCGCGTCACCCGGCGACGGCCGTGGCCGGCTTCTCAGTCGCATCATGGTGTGCGACGCACTGACCACGAACAACGACGGACGGACGACGGGTAGGGAAAACACGACACGAACTACGAATGACGGACCACGGGGAGGCCGCGCCCGTTGCATTGACCGGTTGAACCGGCAAGCCGGCGTCGCGAACAGGTCCGGGTGTGTCCGGCTCTGTCCGGTTGTGTCCGCCTTTGACGGTCGCGCCAACCTGCGTCGGTCGCTATTTCTCCCGAGCGTACGTCACACCCTCACCCCTCGACGGAGATCTCTCGTGAACGACGCGAGCAAGGCCGTGTGGTACTGCTGGGACAAGATGCCCAAAGAACGTGTGTCCGATACGCTCGAGCGGCGCCTCGTCGTCGGCGAGCGGATGATGATCGCGCACGTCTACTTGAAAAAGGGCGCGATCGTCCCCAAGCACTCGCACGAGAACGAGCAGCTCACCTATATCCTCGAAGGCGCGCTCAGGTTCTGGCTCGGCGACGATGGCGAGCGCGAGCTCGTGGTGAACGCGGGTGAGGTGCTGTACATCCCGTGCCATCTGCCGCACAAGGCCGAAGCGTTGGACGACACGCTCGACGTGGACGTGTTCTCGCCGCCGCGCGCCGACTGGCTCGCCAAGACTGACGCGTATCTTCGCGAGAAGCGCTGATGAACCTCGGTCTCGACGGAAAAGTGGCGCTCGTCGCCGCGGCCAGCAGAGGGCTGGGACGCGCCATCGCGACGGAGCTGGCCACCGAAGGTGCCACTGTCTCCATGTGCGCTCGCGACGGCGCCGCGCTCGAGCGCGCCCGTCAAGACATTGAAACGCACACGGGACGATCGGTGCTCGCCGTCACCGCCGACGTGTCCAAACCTGACGATGTCGCGCGATTCGTTGACGAAACACTCGCGCGATTCGGACGCGTGGACGTGTTGGTAACCAATGCGGGTGGTCCACCCGCTGGTCTCTTCGAGGCGCACGACGCAGCGGCTTGGGAGAGCGCATTCCGGTTGACGCTCGCGTCGGCCGTCGAGCTGGCCCGGCGCGTGCTTCCGGGAATGAAGGAGCGCCGTTGGGGGCGGATCGTGAACGTGACGTCGATTGCGGTGAAGCAGCCGGTGGATTATTTGATCCTGTCCAACAGCCTGCGTGCGGCGGTGACCGGATTCGCGCGCTCGCTGGCTACGGAAGTGGCGTCGTTCGGCATCACCGTGAACAACGTGCTGCCGGGGTACACGCGGACCGAACGGATGGAGGCGCTGGCGGCGGCGCGCAGCAAGGGCGAGGGCATGAGTCGCGAGGCCGCCTTCGCGGACTGGGAGAAACAGATCCCGGCGCGCCGGTTAGGCGAGCCCAACGAGTTGGCCGCGCTCACGGCGTTCCTGGCGTCGGAGCGCGCGGCGTACATCACGGCGCAGTCGATCGCGGTGGATGGCGGGTGGATACGGGCACTTTACTAACGGAGGACGCATGACGAGCAGTCAGGTCCGTTGGTGCGCCGCGATGGCGGCCGTGCTGGCGATCGGCGGGACGGCGGCGGGATCCGTCCGGGCGCAAGCACCCGCGTCGGGCGACCAGGTGATTCGCGCGATGCACGACCGCTACGACGGCAAGTGGTACAAGACGCTCACGTTCCAGCAGAAAACGACGCGTCGCACGCCCGCCGACACGATGGTCATCGAGACGTGGTACGAAACGGCCGAGGTTCCGGGCCGGCTGCGCATCGACATCGCGCCGCGCGGCAGTATGTCATACATCTACGCGAACGACAGCGTCTACGTGGCGAAGAAGGACAGCGTGCTCCGTCGCCTCGCGGGCCGCAATCCACTGCTCATCCTCGGCTTCGACGTGTACGGGCAGCCGGCGGACAAAACCATCGAGGTGCTCAAGGCCGAAGGCTTCAACCTCGGCCCCGTGCACGAGGACACGTGGAAGGGACGCCCCGTGTACGTGGTGGGAGCTGCGAAGGGCGACACGACCTCGAAGCAGTTCTGGGTGGACAAGGATCGCCTGCTCTTCGTGCGGCTGCTCGAGCCCTCGCCCCGCGATTCCACCAAGATGGGCGACACGCGCTTCGACGACTACCGTCCGTTAGGCCGAGGATGGATCGCGGCGCTGGTGGAATTTTACGTCGGCGGGAAGCTGATGCAGCGCGAGGAGTATTCCGACATGAAAGCGGATCCGAAGATCCCCGCCAACACGTTCACGCCCGGCGCGACGTAAGAGCGGACAAGGCCGGACACAGCCGGACACACCAGGCAGGCGGAAGTCCGGCTGTTTTCCGGCTGTGTCCTGCTCTGTCCGCCCTCTCAGAACGTCACCTGCACGCCCGACGTCAGCAGCCGGTCGCTTTTCTTGAACCCCGGCTCCGGCAGGTTGTCGAAGTGTACGACGTACGAAACCTTGAGCGCGATATTCGCCGAGAGGGACGCGACTAACGCAGTTTCGGTGTTGAAGCGCAGGTTCTTCGAGACCTTGAGATCCGGCAGGACCTCCACGCCTTGCTTGAAGAACGCCGTCTTGCTGAACGTGTGCGTATAGGTTCCCGCGACGCGCCCGGCGGGGAAGTCGTTCTCGGTGCTGTCCGTATTGTGCTGCTGCGTAAAGGACAGACCGGCCTCGGCGCTGATCGAGTCGCGCGGCGCGCTCAGCGCTTGAACGGCCAAGCCGAAGCCTTCCTCGAAGCGCCGGTCAAATCCGGCGAACGTGTTGCGATCGTACGTTCCCAACACATACACCGACAGCCGCGAGCCGAGCGCGCGATCGCCGCGGAGCAAGCCACTCCACGTACTGGCCGTGGTGGCTGAATCGTTCTTACCGTAGATGACGGAGAAGCTTTCGGTGACGCCCCATGCACCGGCGGCCCAGTCGATGCGCTCGTCCGTGTTGAAGGTCGTCACGCTGGAATTGCCCGCCGCGTTGACCAGACCGACGTTCCCGGTGAACTTGATGGTTTTCTTGGTGGTGTCTGATTGCTGCGCGGCGAGCGCAGCCGTACCAAAGATGCACAGCGCGAAGGTTGCGCCGAAAACATGGCGAAGGGTCATGGGCATCACCTAACGATTGGGTGAACCTGGCGAGTGTACGAGCACGAGCCCTGCAGGCACTTCTCGCACGCGAACCTCGTTCTTTAGTTGGGTGTACGATGTTCGACAAGGGAGTCGGATTTTTCTTGCGCACGTGCGGCGTGCTCTTCCGACCCTCGCTTCCGGAGATCATTGCAATGCGCATAGCCCTGTTCCGCGCGACGTCCTTGTTGGGCATGACCGTGGGCGCGTTCGCGTTCGTCGGCCGGCCGATGTTCTCGAGCACCACGCATGGGGCCGCGCCTAACCCGGTGGTCGACGCGCCGCGCACAGGCGCGGGACAGGCAACCGCGGTGTTCGCGGGCGGATGCTTCTGGGGCATGCAGCTCGTGTTCGAGCACGTGAAAGGCGTGACCGGCGTAACAGCGGGCTATGCCGGCGGTGACAAGAACACGGCCACGTACGGGCAGGTCGAAACCGGCCAGACGGGACACGCCGAGTCCGTGCGCATTGTGTTCGACACGTCGGTGGTCTCGTACAAGCAGTTGCTGCAGGTGTTCTTCACGGTGCACGATCCCACCGAGCTCAATCGGCAGGGACCCGACGTCGGCACGCAGTATCGCTCGTCGATTTTTTATCTGACCCCGGAGCAGAAGCAAATCGCCGAGTCGTACATCGCGCAGCTCGAGAAGGAGAAGACCTTCGATGCTCCGATCGTCACGCAGGTCGTGCCGCTGCCCAAGGGATTCTTCCCCGCGGAGAAGTATCACCAGGACTTCGCGATCCACAATCCGGATAACGGGTACATCGTGACCAACGACCTGCCCAAAGTGGAGACTCTGCACCAGCAGCTGCCTGCGCTCTATCGCGACAACCTCCATCCGTAGCGCATTACCGGCCGAGCGCGTCGGCTATCGCGCGCTCGGTCCGGTCATACAGCTCCGCTGCTAACGCCATGTCGCGCGAGAGCTGGGTGCCGCGTGCTTCACGACATTCGTAGTAGTAGCGACCCGAGCTCGACGCGAGCTCGGGTGCCGTGGCGCACCACACCTGCGTGCGCGCGCCTTCCTCGTTCGAAACCAAGAACAACATCAGCACTCGTCGCACGATCGATGGCAGCGATCGCCAGATGTTCGATGCGACGCCGCCCGGGTGGACCGCGTACGTCGTGACGCGCGTCGCCGCGAGCCGCCGCGCGAGCTCGCGGGCGTGCAGGATGTTCATGAGCTTGGACGCCGCGTACATGTTGAACCCGCTCTTGGCGCCGACCGTGCGGCGGTCGAGCCATCGCCAGTCGAAGGCGTGCACGCGCTCGTGCCCGACGCTGGCAATGTTCACGATGCGGCCCTGCGGCGCCTCGAGGAGTCGCGGCAGCAGGAGCGACGTGAGGTAGACGTGGCCGATGTAGTTGGTCCCGATGGTGATCTCGAATCCGTCTTCCGTTAGGCCGGCGGTGCCGGCGATGCCGGCGTTGTTCATGAGCACGTCGAGACGCCGGCCGGATGCGAGCACGCGCTCGGCGGCGCCGCGCACCGATGCGAGGCTCGTCAGGTCGAGGTCCAGGAACTCGACGCGGGCCGCCGGATGCGCGCGACGAATCTCATCGAGCACGGGCTGCGTGCGCGCTTCGGACCGCGCCGCGAGGACGACCGTGGCGCCGCGGGCGGCGAGCGCGTTGGCGGACGCGCGTCCGAGGCCGGAGTTGGCGCCGGTGATGAGCACGGTCCGGCCGGTGAGGTCGCCGGTGTTCACGCGCGGCCGATAGTTGACAAAAGCAACAATAAGGTTGACATTGGCATGTATACGCGCACCCCCCGGGAGCCTCTATGCCATCCGCCACCGCATCCCGTCCCGCCGTCGACGCCGTCCGCCGGTTCAATCGATTCTATACGCGCCGCATCCATATTCTCGATGAGGCGCACCTCCAGAGCGACTTCTCCCTCGCCGCCGTGCGCGTGCTCTACGAGCTCGCCCACCGCGACGCCATGAGCGCCGCCGACCTCGCCCGCGAGCTCGACCTCGACGCCGGCTACCTGAGCCGGATCCTCGGCGACCTCGCCCGCCGCCAACTCGTGACCCGACAGCGCGCCACCGACGACGCCCGCGTGAGCCGCATCCGCCTAACGGCACGCGGCCGCGCCCGCTACGCCGTCCTCGACACCCGCGCGTCCGACGACATCGCTGCCCTGCTCGAGCCGCTCGGCGACACGTCGCAGCACCGCCTCGTCTCCGCCATGGAAGCCATCACGACCATCCTCGACGACGGCGTCACCGATCATGAGCCGGCCCGAAACGCCGCGCCGTATCTCCTCCGCACCCATCAACCCGGCGACCTCGGATGGATGGTGTGGCGGCACGAGGTGCTGTACTCGCGTGAATACGGCTGGGACGAGCGCTTCATGGCGCTCGTCGCGCGGGTCGTCTCCGATTTCGTGACCAACTTCGACCCCGCGCACGAACGGTGCTGGATTGCTGAGCGCGATGGCGAAAACGTGGGATCGGTGATGGCCGTGCGGCATCCGGAGCGGCCGGGCGTCGCCAAGCTCAGGCTGCTGCTCGTCGAGCCGTCCGCACGCGGGCTCGGCGTCGGGCACCGGTTGGTGGACGAGTGCATTCGCTTCTCGCGGCAAACCGGCTACCATACGCTCACGCTCTGGACCAACAGCGTTCTGGTGAGCGCGCGGCGGATTTACGAGGCCGCCGGCTTCCAGCTCGTCCACGAAGCACCACACGACGAGTTCGGCCAGGGACTCATCGGCCAAACGTGGGAAATGTCGCTCTGACGCCGGGTCCGGACACATTGTGATTCGGACGTATCGGCTCAAGCTTTCAGAAATGGATCGAACGGTCTCCGCGGCCAGAACGCCGCATCGCCTCACACGCGTCGGCGCGCCAATCGGTATTGCCGTGGCCGCAGTGCTCGTGCTCGCCCTGCTGGTCTGGCAGGGTCTCACGAGTGGAGGCGTCCCCAATCCAACTGCTGGGCACGCCACGGCGGCAGTCGCCGTCCTCGACATTGGCGTGCTGGTCTTTCGCGAGGGCCTCGAGTCCATCCTCGTGCTGTCGGCAATCACGGCGAGCATGGTGGATTCGCAGCGGACGTATCGGCGGCCGATTGCCGCCGGCGCCGGCGCCGGACTCGTGGCCACGCTGCTCACCTGGAGCATCGTGATCGCGATCGTCGACAACCTCACCACGAGTCTTCCCGCGCTCGACATCCAGGCGGCCACCGGGCTCCTCGCGATCGTCGTACTGCTCGTGGTCATGAACTGGTTCTTCCACAAGGTCTATTGGACGGGCTGGATCTCGCTCCACACACGCAAAAAGCGGAAGCTGATCGACAGCGTGGACGGCGCCTCTGCGCGCAGCAGCTTGTTGTGGGGACTCGGACTCCTCGGTTTCACCTCGCTCTATCGCGAGGGATTCGAGGTCGTGCTGTTTCTGCAGAGCTATCGACTGCAGATGGGCGGCACCATCGTGCTCGAGGGTGTGCTCATCGGTGCGGCGGCAACGGTGCTCGTCGCGCTGCTCACGTTCGTGGCGCACCGGCGTCTGCCGTACAAGAAGATGCTCGTCCTAACGGGCACGCTCCTCGGCCTCGTGCTCCTGGTGATGGTCGGCGAGCAAGTGCAGGAGATGCAGCTCGCGCACTGGATTTCGACGACCACTATCTCGTGGCTCGCGGGCCGGATCCCCGATTGGATGGGACTCTGGTTCTCGGTCTTCCCCACTGTGGAATCGCTGGCTGCTCAGCTGATAGCTGCCGCGCTCGTCATTGGCTCGTACTTCGTCGCGCGGGTCCGAGTTCGTACCAAGTCGGCTGTCCGCACTGGCGATACGGTTCGCCCGGCCTCAATATCCCCGCAGTCCGCGACGTGGGACCGGGAGCGCTGAGGCGCCCCACGACCTTCACCCGGGAGGCGGCCAATGTGGAAGGACTTCAAGACGTTCCTGATGCGAGGGAACGTCATCGATCTGGCAGTCGGTTTCGTGGTCGGCGCCGCGTTCGGCACGATCGTGAAGTCGCTGGTCGACGACGTGATCATGCCCCCCATAGGGCTCCTGCTGGGCAAGGTGGACTTTTCCAACCTGTACGTGCTGCTGCACGATGGGACGAAAGCCGCGCCGCCGTATGCATCGCTGGCCGACGCGAAGGCCGCGGGCGCCGTGACGCTCAACTACGGCGCATTCATCAATACGGTCATCTCGTTCATCATCATCGCCGCGGCGGTGTTTCTGCTCGTGCAGGCGGTGAGCAAGTTGCACAAGGCGCCGGCGGCGCCGCCGCCCTCGACCAAGCCGTGTCCGTACTGCGCGACGGACATCCCGCTGGCGGCCAAGCGCTGCCCCAACTGCACGTCGCAGCTGGCCGCCTAACGGAGCACCGGGAGGCGCCCGCGTCACTCTTCGCGGAGCGCCTCCATGGGCGACACGCGCGACGCGCGGATCGCCGGCAGCGCGGCGGCGACCGCGGCCGTGAGTGCCATCGCCGCGACGGCGATCGCGATCGACGATGGGTCGAACGCGCTGACTCCGTAGAGCAGACGCTTGAGCAGCGGCGCCGCCGCGAGTGCGGCCGGGATGCCGATCACGGCGCCGGCGACCACGAGCAGCATCGACTCGCGCAGCACCATGCGCGTCATCTCGGCCGACTGCGCGCCCAACGCCATGCGCAGGCCGAACTCCGCCGTTCGCCTAACGGTCGCGTAGGCCATCACGCCGTAGAGACCCAGCGATGCCAGGACGAGCGCGAGCAACCCGAACGCGCTCACGACCTTGGCCACCAACAATTCGGCGCTGATCGATGCGCTGATGTTCTCGGCGAGCGGCTCGACGCTCAAGATGGTCAGGCTGGGATCGGCCGACGTGATCGCGCGACGCACGGGCTCGACCAGGCGCGCCGGATCGACACCCGGCCGCGAGCGCATCTCGAGATAGAACTGCCCTGGATAGCCCGAGACACACGACGTATCGGCGCCGGGACCGCAGCCTAACTGGAGCGTGGCCATGTAGAAGCGCCGCGTATGCGGCGCCCGTACGTTTTGCTCCTCGATGTCGCCCACCACGCCGACGATCTCGAACGAATTGGTGCCGACCGTCAGGTGGTGTCCGAGTGCGTCTCCGTTCGGATAGTAGTAGGTGGCCATCGTCTGATTCACGACAGCCACTTTGGGCGCGGTCTCGTTGTCGCGCGCTTCGATGTCGCGGCCGCGGAGCAGGTGCGCGCCCGTCGTGGCGAAGTATCCGGGCCCGACATCATCGTAGGCGACCACGGTATCCGAGTCCGCGCGCGCCGTGAAGCCATCAGGCTCGACACTCGTGCCGGATTCGGTACCGCTGAAGATGCCGTTCTCCGACAAACTCGCCGACGCGACGCCGGGCACCTGCGACGTGCGCCGGATCAGATCGCGCATGAGCGCGACGAGTCGCGCGTCGGCGTAGCCGCTGCGCGCTGCTTCGACGTCCGCGATCAGGATCTGGTCCCGTGCGATGCCCACATCGGCGTTCAACAGCCCGATGGTCGTGCGGACGAGGAGCCCGGTCGCCACGAGCAACAACAGGGACAGCGCGACCTGCGCGACGACCAGCATTTTGCCGGGCGAGACGAAGCGGCTGCCGCCGGCGCCGACGAGGTTGCGGCCCTGCGCGCGCAGCGCGCCCGCGAGCTGGATGCGCGTCGCGCGCAGCGCCGGCGCGAGGCCGAACACCAGCGCCGTGACTAACGCAACCGCGCCGGTGAACACGAGGATGCGGCCATCGGGCTTCACGTCGATCGGAATCGGGCGTGGCCCGCCGGCGGCCAGCTTGAGCAGCGTCTGGCTGCCCCAGTACGCGACCAGCAAGCCGAACGCACCGCCGATGACGGCGATGAGCACGCTCTCGGTGAGCAGCTGTTGCAGCAGGCGTCCGCGACCCGCGCCTAACGCCATGCGGACGCTCATCTCGCGCCCGCGCGCCGCGGCGCGCGACAGCATCAGGTTGGCCACGTTGGCGCACACGACGAGCAGCACCAGCCCCACCGCCGCCATCAGCGTGTAGAGGAACGACGCGAGCGCCTCGCGATAGTGCGAAAAGCCGCGCGCGCCCGGCTCCACGCGGATGGGCCGCCGCTTCATCGCGCGCTCGACCCCCGACAGATCCTTGCCCGCGTGATCGATGAGCGTGCGGGTGTAGATCGTCGTGATCTGCGCGCGCGCCTGTTCCAACGACACACCGGGCTTGAGACGCCCCATGAGCAGCAGCCAGCTGATGGAACGATCCTTCAAGACCGCTTCGTGCGGATCGAGCACGGGCTGCATCATCAGCGGCACCCACATGTTCGGGCGCTGCCCCACGATGTCGCCCCAGAAATCCTTTGGCGCGACGCCGATGATCGTCATCGGCGTCCCGTTGATCGTCATCGTGGACCCCACAGCCGACCGGTCTCCACCGAACCGGCTTTGCCAGTACGCGTAGCTCAAGACGACCACCGGGTCATCGCCGGGGATCTTGTCCTCGTCGTCGGCGAACGTGCGCCCGAGGACCGGCCGCACGCCTAACACACTGAAGAAATTCCCCGACACGTAGCGCGCAGTGGGATGCTCGGCATCGGCGCCGGCGCCGGCGCCGGCCGGGGCGGACGCGCCCGCGTGCGGGATGGTCGCATTCAGTAAGTCGATGCGGCCGTTGGCGTAGAGTCCCGAGAAGACCGTGTTCTGATCGCGCAGGTCCTGGTAGACCGGATACGAGGCGAGCGACGGATTCGGCGTGCCCTGCGACATCGATCCCGTCCGCTGCGGATCGCCGATCGTCGCGAGCTGCTCCGGGTGCTCCACGGTCAGCGGCCGCAGCATGATGGCGTCGATGAGCGTGAACATCGCGGTGTTCGCACCGATGCCCAACGCGAGGATCGCGATCATGATGGCGACCACGCTCTTGTGATGGCGCATCGTCCGGAACGCGTACGATGCATCCTGCCACAGATCGGACACGCGATTCGCCCGCCGCGTGGTTCGCTCTCGTTCCCGGTCAATCGTTAGGCATTCGGCGCGCACGGCCGAGGTGTCGCCGAACTGGCGCACGGCTTCGGCGCGCGCGGTGGCCGGGTCGAGTCCCGCCGCGACGAGCTTCGCAATGCG
This sequence comes from Gemmatimonadaceae bacterium, assembly GCA_036376535.1. Classification (GTDB taxonomy): domain Bacteria; phylum Gemmatimonadota; class Gemmatimonadetes; order Gemmatimonadales; family Gemmatimonadaceae; genus JADGGM01. The sequence continues at coordinate 98,691 of DASVAC010000152.1, forward strand.
CATCGCGAGATGGAACTCGATCTCCTCGTCGATGTCGCGCGTCACGCGGTGCGGACCGGTGTCGAGCCGGAACCGTCGCTCCTGCGTCATGGCTTCACGATGCACCCTCTCCCATCGCCACGCAAGGGGAGCATTCAGCCCGCCCCGATGCCTGCCCATTCGTTCGACACCTGCGCATCCTATTCAGATGCCGCTGATTCGAATGGCCACACCCGAGGACGGCGCCGCGTTCGCCGAGGTCTACCGGCCCGCCGTCGTCGGCAGCCCGATCTCGTTCGAGATCGAGCCGCCCGACGGCGCCGAGATGGCGCGACGCGTGGCGGTCGCAGTCGCGCGATTTCCGTGGCTCGCGTTCGAGGAGAACGGAGTCGCGCTGGGCTATGCCTACGCGGGGACTCATCGCGCGCGTCCTGCGTACCAATGGTCCGCCGAGGTTTCGGCGTACGTGCACGAAAAGGCGCGGCGGCGCGGCGTGGCGCGTGCGCTCTATACGTCGCTGTTCGCGATCATCCGCCATCTCGGGTACTGCAACGCGTATGCGGGCATCACGCTTCCCAATGTCGCGAGCGTCGGCCTGCACGAATCGCTGGGGTTCCGGCCCGTGGGCGTATTTCACGACGTCGGGTACAAGCTCGGGCGATGGCACGACGTCGGGTGGTGGGAGCGGCCCCTTGGTGAGCGCGTCGCGCATCCCGAGCCACCACGCGTGATCGGCGACCTGCTCGGCACGGACGCACTCGATGCCGCGATTGCAGACGGACAGCGTTTGCTGCACGCGCGTGGTGAGCTTCCTCGCTCTTTTCACACGGATAAAATCTGATGACTGCACGGCTCAGAGCGGATCGCCCGGCTGATCGGCACATAGCGCGTCCACCATGCTCAGAACGGATCTGTCATGGACATACGGCTCGCTGTACGCTCTGCGACTTGGGTTGGTCGCCCGTCGCACGCTGTCACCAACAAGAATGAACACGACATGCCGCGACGTCCTCGGCGCCGCAGCCGAGCGATCCGCTTGATCCGTGCAGTTATCAGATTTTATCCGTGTCAAAAGAGCGAGGAAACCCACCCTGCGTGTGCACCCGCTCCCGCGCAGCGTTGCGTAGCGCGCTCGCGTAGTGATCTTACGGACAAATGACCAATCACATGAGAGCACGTTCGGTATTGCTGGTCATCACCGCGCTCGTCGCGTTGAGCACGGTCGGCGCCTGCGGGCGGTTCCGGGACAAGGGTCCGCAGACGGCGGGGACCGATCGCGTCGTGTGCGTCTCGAAGCAACTCAACGAGTTCATGTACGCGATCGGCGCAGAGCAGCATCTGGTGGCAGTTGACCTCACGTCGATCTATCCGCCACAGATCAAAAAGCTGCCGACCGTCGGCTATCACCGCGCGTTGAGCGCGGAAGGCATCATCTCGATGAAGCCGACCTTGTTTCTCACCGACGGCAACGTGGGACCGAGTGCCGTGCTCGATCAGCTGAAAAAAGTCGGGATCCCCATCGAGACGATGCTGCCCGGCAACACGCTCGACAGCGCGCAGCAGCTGCTGCTTCGGTTAGGCAACAGGTTCGGCCGGCGCCAGGCGGCGGACAGCGTGCTCGCGCAGTGGAAGGCGGGCATGCAGGACGTGTGGAAGGACACGGCACGGTACGAGGGGAAGCCGAAGCCGCGCGTCCTGATCATCCACTTCGGACAGATCGCGAACAACTATCTGGCGGTGAAGGCCGGCGGTCCGGCCGACGATCTGATTCGGTGGGCGGGCGGCGTGAATGCGGTCGACTCCGCCGGCGGCATGGAGCGCCTAACGCCCGAGCTCATCGCGAAGCTCGCGCCCGACATCATCGTGGCCACGGACCTCGGGTTCGATCGATACGGCAGCGCCGATGCGTTCGCGACCATGCCCGGTGTGTCGCTGACGCCGGCGGGGAAAGCGAAGCGCATCTACCGCATCACGGAAACCGAGCTGTTGTACTTCGGGCCGCGCACGCCCGAGACGGTGCGCACGCTGCGGACGATGTTCCAGACGTGAGATGCTGAGGCGTCTCTCGTACCGGCAGACGTACGTGCTGCTCGCGGCGCTGCTCCTCATACTGGTCATCGCGTCCGCCGCCATCGGCGCGTTCTCGTTCACGCCGGCCGAGATGGCGCGGCATCTCGGCGTGGCAGCGGGCTGGCTGCCGGCAACGAGCGCCGATGCGTTGAGCCGAAACGTGTTCCTCGAGCTCCGCCTGCCGCGCGTGCTGCTCGCCGGGCTCACGGGCGCCGTGTTAGGCGTGTCGGGCACGCTGATGCAGGGGCTGTTTCGGAACCCGATCGTGGAGCCGGGGTTGGCGGGGACGTCGGCCGGCGCTGCGTTAGGCGCCGCGCTCGTGTTCGTCTTCGGGAGCAGCACGGCCTTGTCGTTCGCCGCGCCGTTGGGTTCCATCGCGGTGCCGGTCGTCGCGTTTGCGGGCGCGTTCGCGGCGACGATGCTCGTGTACCGGCTGTCGACGTCGTTCGGCAAAGTGAACGTGTTCACGCTGCTGCTCGCGGGCATCGCGGTGAACGCGGTGTGCGCCGCCGGGACCGGATTTCTCTCGTACGTGGCGCGCGACCCGCAGGCGCGCAATATCACGTTCTGGAATCTGGGCACGTTCACGACGGCGGATTGGCGCGGCACGATCTTCGTCGGGCTGTTTTTCGCCGTGTGCTTCGCGTGGTCGATGCGCTACGGGAAAGCGCTCAACGCCCTCATGTTAGGCGAGGACGAGGCCGCATTCCTCGGCGTCGACTCGCGCAAGCTGATTTTCCGGCTGCTGGTGGTGAACACGATCATGGTCGCGGTGGCGACGGCGATGGTGGGCGTGATCGCGTTCGTCGGACTCATCGTGCCGCACGTGCTGCGGATCCTCAAGTCGAGCGACTATACCTTCCTGCTGCCGGGTTCGGCGCTGTTGGGCGCGTTACTGATGGAGCTGGTGGACATCGTCGCGCGCATCATCATTCCGCCGGCCGAGCTGCCGATCGGGATCATCACGGCGGTGATCGGCGCGCCGATTTTCCTCTGGATTCTGTTGCGACAACAGCCGCAGCGCGCCACGGGCGCGACGGTCGATTCGGGTGCGGGCGCGGGGTTCTATGGTTGAGGTGGTGGGTGTGACCTACCGCGTGGGCGGTGCCGGCGGCCCGCGCATTCTCGACGATGTGACGGCGCGCTTCGCGGCGCACAAGTTCAACGTGATCTTAGGGCCTAACGGAGCCGGCAAGTCGACCCTGCTGCGCGTGGCCACGGGGCTGCTGCGTCCGTCGGCCGGCGAGGTGCGGTACGGCGATCGTCCGGTCTCGGCGTTCGGCGCCGACGAGCTGGCGCGCACGCGCGCGGTGCTCTCGCAACACGTGGAGCTGGCGTTCCCGCTGCCCGTGGAGGACGTGGTGCTCATGGGCCGCTACCCGCACTACGGGCCGGCGCCCACGAGCCGCGATCGCGACATCGTGTCGCGAGCGCTCGAGCTGGTGGGCATGCTGGAGAAGCGCCGACAACCGTACCCGACGCTGTCTGGTGGCGAGCAGCAGAAGGTGCAATTGGCGCGCGTGCTCGCACAGATCTGGAATCAAGATGACTCGCACGAGCACAAGTACTTGTTCCTCGACGAGCCGACGACGAGCCTGGACGTGCACTATCAGTTGCATTTGCTCGACGTCGCGCGCGACCTCCTCGCGCACAACTGCACGGTGATCGCGGTGCTGCACGATCTCAACGTCGCGTTTCAGTACGGCCAGCAGCTGTTCGTGATCGACGGCGGTCGGATGGCGTACGAGACCTCGCGCGCGTCGGACATCTCGGCGGCGCTCATCGAACGCGTGTTCCGCGTGCGCGCCACGCGCGTTGGCGAGGATGGCCACGCGACGTGGCGCTTCCGTCTGTAGTATCGCTAGCCCGTGGAGAATCTCCTCGCTCTGGGGAACACGGATCAGATCTGATGTAACGGATTGAACGGATCGCTCGGCTGCGATCGGTGGCTCGTCGCGGCGAGGCCGGTCCCTCTAAAAGGGCTCAAAGGATAACGAAAAGGATGCAAGAGATGGGGAGGATTGCGTCGACACCAAGGGGAGCGCGACGTGCACGCGCGTAGCTGGCGACCACACTCCTTTGAGAACAAAGGCACTGCATGCTGAGTCAGGTTGCGGGGATCAGGGCTTCTTCAGCGCGCCGAGTTCTTTGTTGCTGGTTTAAAAGCAACAGCAACAGAAGCCCAATGCGTAGCTCAGATGTCGCAGGCGGCCGTCAAAAATGGCTAACGCAAGTAGTGTCTGGCTACGTGCGTGCACGTCGTGCTCTCCCTGATGTCGACGCAATCCTCCCCATCTCTTGCATCCTTTTCGTTATCCTTTGAGCCCTTTTCAGAGGGACCGGCCTCGCCGCGACGACCCACCGATCGAAGCCGAACGATCCGTTCAATCCGTTACATCAGATCTGATCCGTGTCCCCCAGAGCGAGGAGATTCCCCACGGGTCGCACACACAGAAGCCGCCACCGAACCCTCGCTGGTCGATGCCGCGCCACGCCGTTACGCACCGGTCACGAGAGGCCGAGTAGCACCGCAGCGTTGCCGCCGAGGATCTTGGCGCGCTCTTCAGGCGACACGCGCACGGCGGCCAGACTCTCCTTCATGAGCGCGATGCTGCCGATCATGTGCGGATAGTCGCTGCCCGCCAGCACATGGTCCGCGCCCGCGAAATCCACGGCCAGACGCAACGCGGCGGGGTCGAAGTTCACCGTGTCGTAGTAGAACTCGCGCAGGTATTCGCTGGGCGCGCGCTTGATGTGCTCGCGGCAATCGGGGAACGCACGCCAGCCTCGGTCGAGGCGCTCGGCGATGTACGGAATCGCACCGCCCAGGTGCGCGAGCACGAATCGGATCCGTGGGTAGCGCTCGGGGATGCCCGCGAACACGAGATGCGCGGCGGCGAGGCTGCTGTCGAACAGAAAGCCCACAAGCGCGGTGAGCCAGTACTCGGTCATGCCGGTCACGCTCGCCGGGTTGGTCGGATGGATGTGGAGCACCGCGCCTAACCGATCGGCTTCGGCGTACAGCGGCTCGAAGCGCGCGTCGGCGAGCGGCACGCCGTTCACGTTGCTGAACAGCATCGCACCGGCAAAGCCCAACTCCGTCATCGCGCGACGGAGCTCCACGGCCGACGCAGCGGGATCGCGCAGCGGCAGTGTCGCGAGCGCGGCAAACCGCGGCCCGCGTTCACGCACTACCTTGGCGAACGCGTCGTTCACCAGGCGCGCGAGTCTGACCGCGCGAGGCGGCGCCTCGACGTGCGTGCCGGGCGTCGTCAGCGTGATCACCTGCGTGTCCACGCCGTCGCGCTCGAGCACCGTTTGCCGGTAGGCGATGTCGCGATGGCCCCGCACGGCCACGTTGTAGTCGCCCGGGTAGTGCACGCACGGATTGCCGGATTCGTCTTCCGTAAGGCGCACGACGCTGTCGGGCTCGCGGAGCGCGTCCAGGTAGGCGGGCGGATAATAGTGGTTGTGGATGTCGATCAGCATGCGATGGTCGTGGAAGCGCAAGGTCGGCGAGCGTTCACAGCGTGGTGTCCCACTATTATAGTAGGGTGATCGTAGGCACCGCTTCCGCTGTCCTCTTTCACACCGCGCGTTCTGCAATGCGACGTCTCGCCCTCGCCCTCTGCTTCGTTGTCGCTTCAGCCGGCGCCGTCTCGGCGCAGCGGAACCGAACCACCTTCACGCATGCCGACACACTGCGCGGGACCAACGGACCCGGGCGCTCGTGGTGGGATGCGGCGTTCTACGATTTGCACGTGGCGGTGAATCTCGCGGACAGCAGCATCCGCGGCTACAACGGCATTACGTACCGCGTGATCGCGCCGGCGAAAGAGATGCAGATCGATCTGCAGGTGCCGATGCAGGTGGACAGCATCATCCAGGATGGTCAGGCACTGACCGCGCGCCGCGACAGCAACGCGTTCTTCGTAACGATGGCGTCGCCGCAGCGCGTGGGCGACACGAAGACCGTGACCGTGTACTACCACGGCCATCCGCGCGCGGCCAAGCGTCCACCGTGGGACGGCGGGTTCATCTGGCAGCGGGACAGCCTCGGCCACCCGTGGGTCGCGACCGCCAACGAGGGACTCGGCGCGAGCGTGTGGTGGCCTAACAAGGACATTCCGGCCGACGAGCCCGACAGCCAGCGCATCGCGATCACGGTGCCCGACTCGATGACCGATGTGTCTAACGGGCGGCTGCGCAGCACGACGCACAACACCGACGGCACGACGACTTACGAGTGGTTCGTGACCAGCCCGATCAACAACTACGACGTCGAAGTGAACGCCGGCACGTACGCGCACTGGACCGAGATCTACAAGGGCGAGAACGGCAACCTGACGATGGACTTCTGGCCGCTGGCCTACCATCTCGACACCGCGAAGGTGCAGTGGCAGCAGGCGAAGTCGATGTTGGCGTGCTTCGAGCACTGGTTCGGACCGTATCCCTGGTACGCCGACGGCTACAAGCTCATCGAGGCACCGCATTTAGGCATGGAGCACCAGAGCGGCGTCGCGTACGGCAACCACTTCAAGAACGGCTACATGGGGCGGGACCTGTCGGCCACCGGCCATGGACTCGAGTGGGATTTCATCGTGGTGCACGAGAGCGCGCACGAGTGGTGGGGCAACAGCCTCACCAACAAGGACAACGCCGACATGTGGATCCACGAGAGCTTCGCGAACTACTCGGAATCGCTCTACACGGAGTGTCAGCAGGGGAAGGCAGCCGGCGCCGAGTACGTGATCGGCACGCGGCGGCTCATCAAGAATGACCGGCCCATCGTTGGGCACTTCGGCGTGAACGACGAAGGCTCGGGGGACATGTACTACAAGGGCGGCAACATGCTGCACACGATTCGTCAGGTGGTCGACAACGACGAGAAGTGGCGCGGCATTCTGCGCGGCCTACAAAAAACGTTCTGGCACCAGACGGTGAGCGGCACGCAAGTCGAGGACTACATCAGCCACGCCGCGGGCATCGATCTGAGCAAGGTGTTCGCGGAGTACCTCACGACGACGCAGGTGCCGGTGCTCGAGTACTCGCTCGACGGCGGCACGCTCAAGTACCGTTGGGCGAACGTGGTGCCGGGGTTCGCGATGCCGGTGAAGGTGACGGTAGCGCCCGACCACTACGCGCGGATCCGCCCAACGGAATCCTGGCAAACGATGAAGGTGAAGCTAACCAGCGCGGCCGAATTCAAAGTGGACGAGAATTACTACGTGACGTCGAGCGAAGCAACTGCTGCCGTGGGAGTCCGCGACTAACGCCGCCTGAAGAAACCGGTAGGACGAGCGCAATCGCTCAGAGAAGATCGTGGCGCTGCAGGATGCGCGGCAGATGTAGGCAAGAAAGCTGCGTGGTGACCGGGGTCACGTCAGTCGACAGCCTTAGAGCTGACGGCGTTCGTCAATCAAGCGCGACGCCAGCGCGCATGAGTGAGGCACGAATGTCGTCTGCGGGTACGTAGTACCCGTAGTGTTCCGCAGTAAGGCGCCGAAGCGTGTCCATCACCGAGCCATCGGGATGGCGCATTGCATCATAGAGCGACAGCAACCAACTCCGTCCTAAACGAGCCGAAGCTGTCCGCTGGACATTGTCTCTTTCCTCGCGATACCCTTCAACAAACCTTGCAGCCCGCTTCGCATCAACATGAGCCGTCCAGCGAAGACCCAAGGCGCCGCAGATCGCGAACGACAACTGGAGAGCGTTAGTACCGTACATCCTGCAGCCCGCCGCCCACCAGAGTCCGGCCAAACTACGGGCAAGGGTCGCGTGGTTGGGTTTAGCGCCTTCGGTTTCTCCAAATGTGGAAGCAGCCTCGGAAAGACAGGGCGCCCCATACAGTGCGGGATAGTTGCGGCTGCGGTCAACGGCCAGAGCGAGTACGCGCGCACACAAATCGTATTGCAAGTCTGCGGCTAAGAAGCTCATGATATCCGCCAGCAGCGATACAACTCGCGTCCGTTGCGGCGCTCCCAGACGTGTGAGCCCCACGCCCAAATCGATTTCCAACCGTGGGCTTGCAACAACGACGCCGGCGAGTTCTTCGCGGTAGAGTACCAGTTGGCGCAGTGTGTTCGCCGCATCGTCTAATTTCCGAACAAACGCAGCCGGCCTGCTACTGCCGCAGTGCAAGAGAGGTTGTGGCCAATCACGCAAGTTTAGTTGCTCATTGATGAGCGTCGGCAGCCAATCGGGGAAGATCAGCACGTCCGGCGAGAATGCGTTCGTTGACCCTTTTGGCCACGCAAGTTGAATCTCTATCGACGCGTTGCACCAGTTCTCACCGGGCATCAGCTTGCACATCAGAACGCGTCCACCGTCGAATGGTACCGGCCCATGGACGCGACAGTGGTGCCCTTGCGCGCCGAGTAACGGTAGCGGACTTGCTGAGACGTCCAATACTACCGCGCCACTCGTCATCGGACTTGCGTGCTCAAACGCGAACGTGGCAGTTACTGTGTCGCCGGACGCAGCGCTGTTAGGCACAATGTCGATCTGCCGCACGTAAATTGCGCGCGCGAGATCCGCGCCTAACGGTTTTGCCAGGGATTGCACGAATCTCCCTACAAACGTCTGCACACGCCTTTTCAAGTAATCGTTACTCCAACGGGGATAAAGGAACCATTACATCGGAGCAGACAAGCCGGTACATCTTCGGATGACGCAAGATCCCGCGGCACTGCGGCGGCCAACCCGCAAGCCACGCGCATTCTGGCGTGATCGAGACTGCAGCATGCCCAAAAGCGCGCAAGCGGGAAACCTGATGAGCCAGATTGCGAAGGGACCGCAGCCATCAGCGCACTACACGTCCTTCGTAACTTAGAAGTGATACGTGTTCTTGAGGACTGCAACGCCGCCGTTGCTATGCATGCGCTCACCCGCCTCTGCTACACAGACGACGTCGCTCACTGCCGACTGCGCAGGAAGTTGAGCCTATGTCTAACCACGACTGAATTAAAAGATAGCTACGCCAATGATCGCCATTACCTCCTCAAACCCTTCAGCAGCGGCAGCACCCTCCGCTGCTGGCGCCACGGCAGGCGCGACGTCAATCACAGGCACTTCCGCAGCGGACGGAATTTGTACCAGCGTCTCGCCGCTCGGTAGCCCGAACGGCTCGGATGGTGGAGGCGGAGCGACTTTTGCACCCGCGCTAATCTCAGCGTCCTGCCCTTGAGCCCTCTGCATATCTGCCGCCGTCTCTGAGGAAGTCTTGCCGTAATCGTCCGGACCAAGCTCCTTCGCAGGTTCGGTTATCTCCTCCACCGGGTGCTCCACCGGTGCTCGCACGACCGACCGCGGCGAGGCGAGTGGACCGACGTGAAGGTTTCCCAAGACTGTGAGTATTTGAAGCGTTACTCGAATCGAAGTTTGCCACCACCACGGGTCTAACCCAAACGGGTCGGTGTAGGTTATTGGGTCGTTGTTCGCAAACCCATAAGCATTCAGCCCGCCGGCAAGCCCGGCTGGATCTTCCTGGGTGAACCGACCGGTGGTTGGATCGTAGTATCTATTTCGCCTATACTGATAGCCGGATCCGTCTTGGTTGCCTGTGATAATTGAGCCCCACCACGAGGTGGGCGCTTGAGGAGGATGGGCGCCATACGACGACGCCATGCCTTGCGGAAATTCGATGGTTGAGCCGCTACACGCCGTTGTTGGACAGGCACCGATATCATACAGGCCGCGCCAGTTAGTGAAGGGTAGCGCGATGCTCGTGCCTTTAAAGAGTTCAAGCGGTCGGTCGATGCCCAGCCCCTCCATATAACCCACGTTGCCGTAGAGCGGACTGCCGGAAGTGTTGTCATTCTCTTGCGCTGTGCCCGTTGTGTCCCCAACCGCGCGAATTTCGTAGAGTATCTGATCGCCGTCCCAAACCGTGCGCGTAAGCTGGTTCTTGCATCCAGACTGCTGGTCGTGATTCGTGCATACGATGCCTGTATCAAGCACCAGTCGCTGAAAGATGCGGCGGCCTAACGCATCGTACCTGTAGAACTCCGCACGATGGTATTCCTTGTATTGCAGACCGGGTACCGGTGAGCTGTCCATCTGGTAGCGACTGCTGATCAACAGCTGCTGTGCGTCGTAGGTGTTGTTGACATCGCGAGTTTCCGTGCCGACGACGCCCCCTGAGACGAAATAGTGATGAATACTCAGTTGATCGCCGGCTGCACCGAACGTGTTCGGTGTGTAGATCGTGGTGTCGGTCGCAACAGCCGGCTGCACCGCCTTAACCATTCGATCCGATCCGGTAAGGTAGCTGTAGTCGAACAGGCTGGGGACGTTTTCCGGCATCAACATGCTGACATGATTGCCTAACGCGTCGTCCGATGCCGACTCTCCGCCCGCAGCCGTTGCATACAATGCGTACTTCAACCAGCCGTAGCTCGAGTAGCCTACCGAATCCCCCACCAGAGAATTCTTCACCACGCGCCCGAGGCGGTTGTAAATAAGGCTGTCCGAGTGGTACGTGAATGCGCCTCCGACGATCTGCCGCCGAACCAACCGCGAGTCAGCATCGTAGGCGTCAGTCTCCCACACGCTGTCGGCTCGTTGCGCGAACATCGTCAAGCGAATCATTCGGCCATCGGCGTCATAGTTGTAGCGGAACTGATTGCCGAAAACGTCGCGAACCGTGTCGAGCACGCCGGTCTGACGATCGTATGCAAATGAGGCGCTGTCGTTTCCTGTTGGTGCCAGGGTGCCTGGGTACTTGATCCAGATGCGCCGACCATCCAAGTCGTATCCGTTCCGGATCCCGTAAACGTGCTGGCTAAAATCGGCCGCCGTCGAGTCCGCGGTAGCAATTCGTAACGTGTCGGTCGCCAACGTTCCATTGGCGTTGTACGTCCGCGCGATTCTTGCGTACGAATTGTTCGCGAACACGAGATGCCCAACGGCATCATATCCGTACGTTGCAGCTTCGCTTCCACTGGCGATAATGCGGCGATTGAGCGCGTCATAAACGTTCACGGTGGGTCGCCGACCACCATCGGTCACGTTGCCAGCTTCGTCGTACGTCCATGTGATCGGCTGAAAGCCGATCAACGTTTCGGTGATCTTACGATTGGCACGATCGTAGACGAAGCCGGTCTTTTCCGTGCCAATGCTGATCGGGTCTGGGGTACTCCACTTCCAAAGCGTGTCGACATTGCCAGCCTGGTCGAAGTGCTGCCGGACGTGCAGAACCTGGCTCCCTGCGCTGTCGATGGTTAGGGAATCCCGATCCAATAGATCGAGAAGGTGGCGGGTTATGTGTGAGCCAACCGTCGAGTCATTGGGCGTCGTGTCGGAGACGACTCGACCTGCGTCATCGCGCGCATGTGATGTGATTGTGCCTAACGCAGAGATTGTTCGCGTCAAATTGCCGAGCTGGCTGTCGTAGGCGAGAGAGTCCTTGGCGCTGCTCGGATACTGGACGGTGCGAAGCAGCGATGCCGCGACTCCTGTCGTGTAGTACGCGAACGTAACCTGGTGTCCTGCGCCATCCTTTTCAGTCAGCGCGTTACCATCGGTCGCGTCGTACGTCGCAGTGCTAGAGTCGCCCTCTGGATTGATCGTTCGCGTAATGAAGTCAAAAGCGGGGTCCCATGAGTACGACGTGGTCGCGTACTTAAGCGGGCTCAGCCTGAACGTGGTCGAGTCGGTCACCGTTTTGACGTGACCAAGGCTGTCGTACGTGGCCGCGAGAATCTGGCCGTTTGCGTGAAGCACACGGGTCGCGACACCAGGGAAGGTCGTGCTACCGTACGTAATGCTGGTCTCGTTGCCGAGCGCGTCGCGAATGCGATTGGGAGCGCCTAACGCAGTGAACCAGAACAGTGTCGTATCGCCCACATCCGTGCGCGGCCCATCGACTTTGGCATTCGACTGGTCCAGCGATACCGGCGCGGTGCCCTGCAAGCCTCTTGTTTCGACAGGTGTGAAGGTCGTGATCGCGTTAGAGCCCGCCGCCAGCGGAATCGTGGCGCTGACCAACGGACTCGGCGTGTTCGAATAGTAGGCGAAGGTGAGCGAATCGCCGCGCTGATCGATGATTTCGGTGAGACGTGGATCGTACGACGCCCGGTAGCGCAAGCCGAGGGTGTCCCCGTACACATCCCGGATCCGAGATACCTGGACGTTCGCGTTGTAGTTGAGCGAGTCGAACCGAGCCTGCCCGGAGACTGTCGGGGCATCGACGCGCGCCAGACGCCAATTGCCGCCGATGTTCGTGTAGGAGAACGTGTAAACCTTGCTAGCCGACGACGGTGCCAAGGTGATGGTGCTCAGGCGTCCGCAGTTCGCATCGGTATATGCGAACGACGTGGTCTGACTCAACCGGTTTACGGTCTCCATGTGACAGCCGTAGACGGTGTCAAACTGGACCTTGAGCCCATGAGGCAGATAGCGCACGAACCGGTTGCCGACGCGCCTCACGGTGTCCGGCCGATCGACGTTCGCGGCACCCCAGGCGTTCGGGTTGGTCGGAGAGTGGACGTACTTGCGCGCGCTGCCGTCGCCACCAACCCAGAACATCGTGCTCAGACCTGGGTTGAGGTATAGGCGCTCCAACCCAGCCAGCCACCACCCGGGCCCAAACTGGTCGTGGTCGCGGCGCACGACGAAGAATTCGCCTGCGACTGTGTCGCGGGACGCTACGCCCGCGTAGACACGTGTTACCTCGAGGGAGTACCGTTGGACGCCTGTGGGATAGTTGCGCGTTGAGACTGGGTCGAAAATCAACGCGATACGGCGCGTGCTCAATGGTGTCCAGTTAGACCCGCCCCACTTGGCCGAATCGAGCTTGACGCCGACGCTGTCGAGCAGCCGCGCCGACACTGAGTCAGGGATCCGTGAGTCGGGCAGTGTGACGTTAGCTGCAATCACCACGTGCGGCGCCGCGAACTGGCTGTTGTACAAGAGCACCGGCGTACGCGCGTTCGTCAACGTCGTCGTGGTCGGCAAGGCATACGCAAGGCGCAAGGCGCCGCACTCGTAGCTCGTGCCCTTTGCGACCGACACATGAAGACACAGGCTGCGCTCGAGCGTGCTCCCTGGGTTGGCCGACGCGATGTCGACGACTCCATTCGTGTCACGCGCAACCGTCACAGCTACGGTTCCGCTATCTCGTACGAGTGTATCGATTGTGTTCCATGCCTTGAGGAGGAGGCTGCCGGTCGCATTTGCGGTCGCAGACGCCGTGAACGAAATGGTTGCGTTGCTCGAAGCTCCCGCTCCAAGCGTCACAGAATCGGATGAAGGCGTGCAACCGCTCGCAATCGCCGACCCACCGCAGGTGCGTGTGTACTTGATGGTAGCGGTATCGGAACCGGTGTTCGTAATCGAGAACGTTCGCGACGCGCTGGCGCTCGGGTCGACGCCAATCGACGAGGAGTGCGGCGTTACGGACACACCGAAAATCGGCGGCGGCGACGGCGGATTCGTGACGGTGATTGTCGCCGTGGCCGTCACCGGTGTCGAACCGTCATCGGCCGTCACGGTAAATCCTCCACCGCCCGGTGTTGCGCCCGTCGCGAAGGTTACGAAGAATGTCTTGAACGAGTCTCGTGTGACCAACAGACTTGTTGGCGCTGTCGCAGAGACGATCTCGCCGCTGTGTGTTGTGGAAATGACGTAGCTGACATCCTCCAAGTTGTTCATGTTGGTGATCTTGTACTGTACTTGCAGTCCCGTCTTGTCGATGACGTCAGTTTCCGAGTGCGTACACGGGTCGATTTCGCTGAGCGTCGTCGAGCACGACATTGCAACGCGCTCGATGCGAACGCGAGGGTTGTGATGCCGCCCATGAGGCGATGCATTGCGTGGAACGAGCACACGCGCCATAGCGTCGGCGGACAGCGGAGCGTTGCTGTTGTGGACTGCCGAGGAGCCGGCAAGTGCGGGCCCAACGAGGATCAGAAGGGCGGACAGCGAAGATAGACTCGCGACCTGACGCATGAGACGCTCCGATTGGGACGCCCCTCCTTATAGCATGCGCGAGGCCAGTTCTTGTTCGATGCTAACCCGTTAGGCCGGCGCCGCTTAGCGATGCGGGACCTTCGTCGGAAGTACCGCGCTGCTATAGCAGTGCTATAGCGGTGCTATAGCGGTGATCGATATCTGAGCGGCACGAGCGATGACCCAAAGCCCGCCGCTTCGGTATCATCGGATGGTGGCACGATGCGCATTTGCTTCGTCTGTCGGTGAACGGTGGTGAATGAAGCGAGAGCCGGCGCAGGGGGACCGCAGGTCATGAACGAACTGCAGGCGTCAACGTCATGCCGCATCCCAGAGGTGCAGACGTCTCAGCGTCCCCGACCATCGCGATGATGCTGAGCATACGACCGACACCCCGCCTAACGTCGATGGCTGAACGCCCGGACTGAGCGGCGGCCGTGCCGATGGGTTGCTGTGACGCGGGAAGACAAACGTAGAACGGGCTGTCGAAAGCCGAAACCTGCGCCATCCGTCATCGATATCGCGAGCGGCGCACCTGCCTAACAAGGTACGTCGGCAGCACCACCGCAAAGCCACGCACCGTGGTGCGGGTCGGATGAGGCCGCCATGCCAGCCGAGAGGCTTCGTCTCGCTACCACTGCGTATTTCGGCGAAGGACACAGCGCGCAGTTCAGCCTTTCTTCACCGACGGGACGAGTGGCCGGCTCCTGGTGACATGTTCTTACGCGCTCGCGTTAGGTGCGCGCTGGCCTTAGGTGCGCGCTTAGCCCTACGGTCGTGCCGGTCTCTCGCGCAATCTCGGTATGATGTCCTGTCCGCCGTTGGACAGCGTCGAGAGCAGGCGAACACCGGGAATGGCCTGGGACGTCAGCACGAACTGCAGGGCGGCTGGATCGGCGGCGAACGTGAGATCGAATGCGCCCGTGACCGAAGCCTTCGTGCACTGCGCGTTGATGAGGTTCGACGGCGACGACAGATGCAACGTGATACAGGCGCCCTTCGAGCTGGTCAGCGCGGCGCCGACGGCCTGCGTGGTGAGATTGAAGTTCGCGGTGGTATCGGTGAGCAGCGCCACGTCGATGAGATTCGATTGTGCGTCGATCTCGGCGTAGATGAGCTGCGACACCTGGGCACCTTGCCACGCGACGATGAAGAACACTGAGTCGTTAGGCGTCGGCGTCTTGCCGGCCGTTGTGCCTACCAGCTCGGCCGCCGCCACCTCGAAAATCTGATCCTGGCCGTTTACGCTCACCGTGACGGATTCCGGACTCACGCCATGCGCGAGAATGGCGATCGGGTATTGCAGCAGCCGGAATCGATCGAATTCGCCGGCGGACGCCGCTTGTAAGGCGAGCGTATCGAGGTGTCGCGCTTCGTTGAACGACGGAGCAGATGGGGCGGTCGAGCCTCCGCATGCGGTCAGCGTCGACATGCCACAGATCGCGAACACGGCGGCGATGGGGGCGAGTTGGGCCCATGGCTTGTGCATCCAAGACACCTCGAAAGCGAGTAGTGAGCGCGAACCCCGCAAGTATGTGGTCCAACGGCGCGAAATGCGAGTGTTGGGCAGCCGTGACGATCGCCACGAAAGCCTTGACGGCCACGCCTTGGGACGCCAGTTTCGGCCAATGAAGAACTCCGCGCTCCGCTCGAGTCGCGCCCGGTGGGCGCCCGCCGTCCGTTGGGCATTGGTGCTCGCGGCAACCGTCACGGCCGCGCAACTCACCGCGTGCAGCGAAGGCATGCCGCTCGCCCCGGCGGCAAAGCAGCTCGCCAAACTCCCGCTGCCGGCGGCGCCGAGCTACATCGTCGAATTCGGGAACAACGGCGTGGTGCCGCCGTCGCTCCAGCAGGCCGTCGAGCAGGCGGGCGGACGCATTTCGCGCGTGCAGAAGAGCATGGGACTGGCGCTGGTGACGGGGCTCGCGCCGGCAGCAGCGAATGCCCTGCGGGCGTCCGGCACCGCCGCGCTCATTCTGCCCAACACCACGCGGCAATACGTGCGCGACCCGCTGCGGCCGTCGCAGGTCGTGGTGCGCGAGATCCCGAGCACGACGCGCGCGCCGAGCCTAACTCCGTTAGGCGACCCTCGGTCGGCCGGGTTCTTCCACGCCGGCCTCCAGTGGAACATGACGACGATCCGCGCCGACAGCGCGTGGCAAGTCTCGTCGCAGGGCTCGGGAATGAAGGTGTTCATCCTGGATTCCGGCGTCGACACCGCACACGTCGACCTCGTGGGCCGGGTCAATACGACATTATCCACGTCGCTCGCCTTCAACCCCACGGACACGGCTGGCGCGACGCCGCTGCCGTTCGGCCACGACTCAGTCGGCCACGGCACCTTCGTGTCCTCGCTCATCGCCAGCAATTCGTTTGGCGTCGCCGCGGTCGCGCCGCAAGCGCAACTCGTCATGGTCCGCGTGCTCGACGACCGCGGCTCCGGCGATGACTTCACCGTCATCAGCGGCATTCTCTACGCGGCCGATCACGGTGCGGACGTCATCAATGTCAGTCTCGGCGGCTACCTGAGGCGGTCGAATCCATTCGACCTCGCCGTTGCGGATCTCACCCAGCGCGCGATCGACTACGCCACGGCGCGCGGTGCGTTAGTCGTCGCCGCAGCGGGCAACGAAGCGGTCAACAGCAACACCGCCACGGGTCTCCACGGCAGCTACGCCGACAGCGTGCACGTCCTCGCGGGCGGTATCCGGCAGGTGATCAGCGTGGGCGCGACCGGACCCGTCGATTCGGTGAACTTCGATTCCATCGCCGTGTACTCGAATTTCGGCAAGGCCGATGTTGCCGTATTCGCGCCGGGCGGCGGTCTGGTGACACAAGACTCGGCAGTCGCGACCGACCTGGTGATCGGTGCGTGCAGTGCGGCGCTGTTCCCCATATGCGCCGACGAGCACCACTACGTCGCGAACGCGGGCACGAGCTTCTCGTCGCCCCTCGTCGCGGCCGAGGCGGCGGTGATCAAGGCGCAGGCCCACGTCAAGCCGACGCCGAGCCAGCTCGAGGCCTGCATCCTGAGCTCGGCCGACGCGCCCAAGGGCAAGTCGAAGCCGGACATCAACTACAACTTCGGACGGATCGACGTGCTCAACGGAGTGCTCCACTCCAAGTGCAAGTAAGGCATCCGGAGCGCCGTCGACCCGCCCGCCCAACTCGATCGCGTTAGTCCGCCTGCTTCCCCTTGGCCGTCGGCGGCAGCTCGCCGTTGAGTCGCAGGTAGACGGATGACTGGCTGTAGTGGTCTGCCCAGTCGCCGGTGGTCACCGTCATGATCGCGGCACGCGACCGCGTGTGCCCGCCGAAGAACGGCAACTGTTCGCTCAACTTCGAGTCATCCAGCTTCGCCAGCGCCTGGTCGCAGAAGGCGAACGTCTCCTTGAGGCGCGCGACGAGCACATCCTTGCTGTCGGTAGCCTCGACCTTCTTGCGCGTGGGCGCCTTCTCGCCGCCAATCGCGCCGCACAGGTAGTCGTTGCCCTCCGACAGGTGCACGACGATCTGGCCAAAGCTCATCTGCGCGGGTGTCGGCTTGAAGCTGTACTTGTCGGCTGGCATCGTCTCGGCCGCGGCAATCAAGTTCTTCCCGACACGGCTGGCATTGTCCCGGAACGCGTCGGACACCGGGCTCGACGATGATTGCGCCGCCAGGAGTCCCGGCACCATGGCAAAAGCCACAGTCACAAAACAGGCACAGACACGCATGGATCTCGCTCGGGTTGAAGGTAGGCGTTGATGTTGGTCTCCGTCGGGCGCCGTGTCCAGACCGGGCTATCGCGGCGACCCGAGTATTGCGGCCAGTCCAGCGCGGCGCGATCGGCTCACGGGAAGTGCCGTTCCGTCCCGAAGAACGAGCTGCATGGAGCCATCGGGCTGGCGGCGGACCTCCGCGATGCGCGACAGCGACACGATCGCGGACCGGTGCACTCGCGTGAATGCTTTCGGATCCAATCTCGCCTCGAGAGCACCGAGCGTTTCGCGCATCAGGTATCGCTTGCCCGCCGCGTGCACGACCGAGCAGTAGTCCTCGGCTTCGATCCAATCGATGTCGGTCGTCGCGATCACCAGGTTGCGATTGCCGACTCGCACGACCAAGCGGTCCGCGATTGGGGCGCGCGGCGCGCCGAGATCCGGCGCGTGCGCGGCGGCGTGTTCATCCAGCAAACCGCGCAGGCGGCGCGCGAGCGCCAGTCCATCGGCTGACGCAATGGATTCTCTCGCGCGCGCAAGCGCGGCCGCAAGACGATCCTCGCGGACCGGCTTGAGCAGATAGTCGATGGCGCGGACCTCGAACGCGCGAACGGCGAATTCGTCGTACGCGGTGACGAAGATGATTGCCGGCATCGCGTCCGCGCCGATGTGCCGAACGACGTCGAATCCATTCAGCTCCGGCATCTGCACGTCGAGGAAGACGAGATCGGGTCGAGCGCACGAATGGCGCGTATGGCCTGGCGCAGCTCAGCTACTGGATGTCCCACGGACCGAAGCGCGCCCCTCGGCGTTCCGTTAGAAAATGTAGGCTCTTCGCGGAATCGTATGGGAAGGTTCTGTGGACGTGTGCAGGTTAGGATCTGCAATGGGAGATAGCTCTCCTCGATGCCGGCACGCGCATGGTGGGCTTCCTCGCTCTGGTTGACACGGATCAGATCTGATAACTACACGGATCACAGCGGATCGCTCGGCGGCGGCGGCGAGGTCGTACTGGCACGTCGTGTCCGGTGTTGTTGGTGACGGCGTGCGACGGGCGAGCAACCCAAGTCCGCAGAACGGATAGCTCGCAGTCTGTCTCTGAAAAAGATCCGTGCTGGCCATGCTGGACGCGCTGTGCGGTCAAGCAGCCGAGCGATCCGCTCTGATCGTGTCGTTATCCGATTTTATCCGTGTCAAAAGAGCGAGGACGCCCACTCTGCGTGCGCCGGCGCCGAGGAAGCCATCTGACGGATTCCGGTTTTCAAATTGACCCGCTACCGGATGTGGCGGCCACCGTCTACCACGAGGAGATCGCCTGTCACGTACTCGGCTTCGATCAGATACAACATCGCCTGCACGACATCCTTGGGAGAGCCCAGTCGGTGGAGCGGCGTCGTGCGCTCGAGGTGCGCAGCGTCGTCGGCGCTCCAGCTCTCGGGGAGGAGCACGGCGCCCGGCGCAATGGCATTCACGCGCACGCTCGGCGCGAGGATGCGCGCGAGCACGCGCGTCATGTGGATGACGCCCGCTTTGGAGATGCCGTGCGCCGCATACGCCGGCCACGTTTCGATGCCCGCGAGATCGGCGAGGTTCACGATCACGCCGCCGCGCTTACCCATCGCGCGCGCCGCCGCGCGCGCGCAGAAGAACGGTGCGCGCAGGTTGAGCGCGAACGTGTCATCCCATTGGTCGGGCGTGATGTCGTCGAGCTCACTGCGGACCATCACCGCCGCCGAGTTGACGAGAATGTCGAGCGTGCCGAAGTGATCGACGACGTGGGCGATGAGTCGGTCGGGCGCGTCCGCCCTACGGAGATCGGATTGAATTGCGATTGCTTCGATGCCGCGCGCCGAGAGCTGCTCGATCAGCGATGCGGCATCTTCGGGCGACTCGTGGTGATGGATCGCGAGGCGGGCGCCGCGATCGGCGAGCGCGAGCGCCAAGGCGCGCCCCACGCGGCGCGCGCCGCCGGTGACGAGCGCGACGCGTCCGTTGGGAACCACTCAGCGCTCCAGCGCGGCGAGCACGTCGCCGGGAGCCGGCGCGCCGCGGGCGGCAAACGCGATGCGCCCATCCCGGCCGATCGCGTACACGGTGCGCTGGATGAGCCGTCCATCGGGTTTGAGCGCGCCGTAGGCCGCGGCGATCGCGCGCTGCGGGTCGCTCAGCAACGGGAAGTTGAAGTGCATCTTGGCGGCGTAGCGCGCATGCGCGTCCACGCTCGCGGGATTCACGCCTAACGGTTGGACCCCGGCCTTCTCGAATTCGCTCAACTCATCGCGCACGGCGGAGAGTTGTTTGTTTCAGCCGGGGGTGTTGTTCCCGGGATAGAACACGAGGACCACCGCCTGCTTGGCGGTGAGACGTGCCAGCGTGTAAGTCTTGCCGTCGCTGGCCGGGGCCTCGAAGGACGGGGCTTTGTCGCCGACGGCGAGGAGTGCGGTGCTCATGCGACGTTGGCCGCGGCGGCGCGCAGGCGCGCGTCCTGTCGCGCCAGCCACGCCTCAGGGACACGCATACAGCCGATCACGCGTGGTCCGGCTTTGGCGCCATGCCAATCCGAACCGCCGCTCGGCAAGAGATCGAAATGCTCGACGAGTGTGCTCAAGCGCGCAATGTCCTCGGTGGAGTGTCCGGGGTGCAGCACTTCGACGCCGTCGAGGCCCTCGGCCCGCAACGCCTCGAGACGGGCGCGGGTTCCGCCCGCGCCCGGGTGCGCCAGCACGGCCAGTCCGCCGGCGTCGTGCACGAGCGCGATGGCTTCGCCTAACGTGAGACGGTACTTGGGCACGAACGCCGGCCGGCCGTTGCCGAGCAGGCGGTCGAACGCGTCGCGCACATCTTTGGCCCATCCGCCCGACACGAGCGCGCGGGCCACGTGGGGCCGGCC
Organism: Gemmatimonadaceae bacterium; assembly: GCA_036376535.1. Taxonomy (GTDB): domain Bacteria; phylum Gemmatimonadota; class Gemmatimonadetes; order Gemmatimonadales; family Gemmatimonadaceae; genus JADGGM01. The sequence goes on from DASVAC010000152.1 coordinate 119,284, forward strand.
GATCGCCGCGTCGCCGGCTTCGGCGAGCACCGCGTCGAGCGTCAGCGGAATGCCTAACGCGCGCAGCCGCTCCACCATCCGGCCCGCCCGGGCGCGCCGCGACTCGCGGAACACCGCCAGGTGCCGCTCGATGGCATCGAGCCGCGACAGGTGCAAGCCGAGGAGGTGCGCCTCGGTGCCCGCATCCGTCGCGCTCAGCTCGACGCCGGCCACCACGCGTACGCCTAACCGGACGCCGGCCTCGCGCGCCGGGACGATGCCGGCAACGGTGTCGTGATCGGTGAGGGCAATCGCCGTCAGATGCGCAGCGGCCGCGGCGCCGACCACCGCGTCGGGCGGCAGCGACCCATCCGAGGCCGTCGAGTGCATGTGCAGGTCGACGCACCGGACGCTCGTTGCGGCGCCCGGTGCATCCGCGGGCGCACCACTCACCGGCGGTACCCCGCCTCCGGCGACGTCGCGCTCTCCTGCGAGTACGCGAACAGCCGCGCGAGATCGGCGTCGGACAGCTCGGCTAACGACCGATCGCGCGCACGCGCGCCCTGCGGCGAGTAGCGCACGGTGCGGACGCGGCGCTCGCTGCCGTCGCCCGTGATGAACAACAACGCGAACTCGTCGCGGTCGTATTGCGTCACCCGACCCGATGGCATCACGTCCCATCGCGCGCCGTCGATCGTGATTGTGCGAAAGGGCATCAGTCCACGTCCACTTCTTCGTAAATGCGCACCGCGTCCGCCGGCTGGTCGGACTCGTCGGCGAGCGCCTGGGCGAGCGTCTTCGCGTCGTCCGCTTCGACGAACTCCACGAACGCACCCGCGAGATCGCTCTCCTCGAATACCCAGAACTTGCAGCCGGCGTCGACAAAATACGTGCGCCGGCTCTTCAGCTTCTGCAGAAACTTCTTTCGATCGGCGAGGGGAACGATCGAACGCCGCATGGTGAGCGCTCTGGCCACGGTCAGATTCCTGCGTCCGGGTACGTTTCGATCGTTTTCTTGACGTGCGCCAGGAACTGGTCGGCGATGGCGCCGTCGATGATGCGATGGTCGAACGAGATCGAGAAATACGAACACGTGCGGATCGCGATGACGTCCTCGCCGTCCGGACCGGTCATCACCTTGGGGCGCTTCTCGATCGTGCCCACACCCAGGATCGCGACCTGCGGCTGGTTGATGATCGGCGTCCCCATGAGCGAGCCGAACACGCCGGGGTTGGTGATCGTGAACGTGCCGCCCTGCACTTCTTCCGGATTCAATTTCTTCGCGCGCGCACGGTTCGCGAGATCGTTGAGCGTGCGCGTGATGCCGGTGAGCGAGAGGTCGTCGGCGTGCTTGATCACCGGGACGATGAGGCCCCAGTCGAGCGCAACGGCCACGCCAATGTTGACCTGCTTCCGATAGATGATCGTGTCGTTCGCCACCGATGCGTTCATCACCGGGAACGCTTTGATGCCGTCGACGACCGCTTTGATGATGAACGGCAGGTACGTGAGCTTCTGACCCGTGGCCGCTTCGAAGTCTGCGCGGTGTTTGGCGCGGAGGCGGGCGACGCGCGTGAAGTCGATTTCCATGAACGACGTCACGTGCGCGGCCGTGCGACGCGAGAGCGCCATGTGGTCGCTGATGAGCGCGCGCATCTTGGACATGGGCTCGACCACGTCACCGGGCTCGGCGTTAGGCGTCGGCCAGAGCGCGCCTAACGAAGCAGCGACCGCGGGGCGCGGCGCAGCGGGTGCCGCCGGGCGCGGCGTCGTGCCGCCGGCGTCGATGAACTGCAGGATGTCCTTCTTGGTCACCCGGCCGGCGATGCCGGAGCCGCGCATGCCGGTGAGCTCGATGCCGTGGTCGGCCGCGATCTTCCGCACCAGCGGAGAGGACTTGGTGCGCAGGCGATCCTCGAAGGAGTTGCCGCCGGCACCACCGTTGCCGCCATGCGTCGGCGCGCTTGGTGCCGCTGCGGAAGGATGACGAGGTTCGGCCGGCGCAGGCGTAGATTCGACAGTGGGGGGGGCCCCCCGCGCTGCACCCGCAGCCGGCGCCACAGCCGCGCCCGCACCAACCAGCGCGCCCTTCTCCGTCTCCAGCCGCGCCACCACCGTCTGCACCGGCACCGTCTGCCCTTCCTGCACCAAAATCTCCGCCAACACCCCGGCCGATGGCGCGGGAATCTCCGCGTCGACTTTGTCCGTCGAGATCTCGAAGATCGGCTCGTCGCGCTTCACCTCGTCGCCCACCTTCTTCAGCCACTTGGAGAGCGTTCCTTCCGCGATCGACTCGCCCATCTGCGGCATGATCACATCGATGCGTGACACTGGCTCAACTCCTCTTCGA
>DASVAC010000153.1:0-9616 GCA_036376535.1 Gemmatimonadaceae bacterium
CGCTGGCGCTCGCTTGGGGAAGCGCTTCGCTGGGGGAAGCGGCGGCGACGCCGCCTGAGGGAATGGAACAACATCAATGGTCTGCGCGACGAGGGCGCCGTGCGCGAGGCCCATGCGATCCGGCACTCTCCACCCAGGGACCACTGGTGTCCTTCCGATCCCTCAGGCGGCATCGCCGCCGCTTCCCCCAGCGAAGCGCTTCCATAAGCGAGCGTGAGCGAGCGCTTCCCCCCTTCCCGCTGCTAGAAGAACACCGGCTCTCGATACGCGCCGAAGACGTCTTCCATGGCGGCGCGAATCTCGTAGAGCGTCGCGTCCGCGCGGGCGGCATCGAGAATCAGCGGGACGAGGTTCGCCGACGTGCGCGCGCCGTCGCGCAGCGCCGCGAGTGCCGCCGTGCACCGGGCCGCGTCGCGCGCTGCGCGGAGCGCCGCGAGGCGCGCGCGCTGATCCTGTTCGGCGTCGGCGCCGATCTTGAGCAATGGAATCGTGAGCTCCGGCTCGTCGGTCACAAACTCGTTGACGCCGACCACCAGTTTGCGGTGCTGCTCGAGCTCCCACTGCTGCCGAGCGGACGACTGCGCGATCTTGCGCTGCAGCCAGCCGCTCTCGAGCGCGCGCACCACACCGCCCGCGCGCGCGATGTCGTCGAACAGCGTTTCCGCCTGGCGCTCCATGCTGTCCGTTAGGCTCTCGATGTAGTATGAGCCGCCCAACGGGTCGATCACGTTCGGCACGCCGGTTTCATAGGCCAGCACCTGCTGCGTCCGCAGGGCGACCTGCACCGATGCTTCGGTGGGCAGCGCGAGCGTCTCGTCCATCGAGTTGGTGTGCAGCGACTGGGTGCCGCCGAGGACCGCGGCCAACGCCTGGTAGGCGACGCGCACGATGTTGTTCATCGGCTGCTGCGCCGTGAGCGTCACGCCGGCGGTCTGCGAGTGGAAGCGCATCATCCACGAGCGCGGCTTGCGCGCGCCGTATCGCTCGCGCATGTGCCGCGCCCAGATGCGGCGCGCCGCGCGGAGCTTGGCGATTTCCTCGAAGAAGTCGTTGTGGATGTCCCAGAAGAACGACAGGCGCGGCGCGAAGTCATCGATGTCGAGCCCGCGCGCGAGACCGCGCTCGACATACGTGAACCCGTCGGCGAGCGTGAACGCCAGCTCCTGCACGGCCGTGGCGCCGGCCTCCCGAATGTGGTAGCCGGAGATCGAAATCGTGTTCCACTGCGGCGCGTGCTTGGCGGACCACTCGAACCCGTCGACGATGAGGCGCAGCGCGGGCTCGATCGGATAGATCCACGCGTGCTGCGCCATGTACTCCTTGAGAATGTCGTTCTGGATCGTGCCGCGCAGGTTCTCCGACGGTACACCCTGTCGTTCGGCGGCGGCGATGAAGAAGCAGTAGAGAATGATCGCCGGGCCGTTGATGGTCATGGAGACGGACACCTGGTCTAACGGAATGCCGTCGAACAACGTCTCCATGTCGGCGACGCTCGAGATGGCGACACCGCACTTCCCCACCTCGCCTTCCGACCGCGGGTGATCGGAGTCGTAGCCCATGAGCGTCGGGAAATCGAACGCGACCGAGAGTCCGGTTTGGCCGTGCGCGAGGAGATACTTGTAGCGCTCGTTGGTATCGCGCGCGCTGCCGAATCCGGCGAACTGCCGCATCGTCCACAGCCTTCCGCGATATCCGGTCGGGTGGATGCCGCGCGTGAACGGATAGACGCCCGGTGTGCCGATCGCCGCGGGATCGACGTCGGCGGTGTCGAGCGCGGTGTAGAGCGGCGCGATCTCGCCGCCCGAATTGGTGAAGGCGAGGTCGCGCGTGCGGTCGGCGTCGTAGCGGGCGCGCCATGCGGCGACTTCGGCGCGCAGCCGTTCCAGCTCCGCGTGCTCGTCGCGCCGTACGTCGGCCGCATCTCGAATGGTCGTCATGCGTCGATTCCTCGTCTCCGTCCGTGTGTGCGGGTCATTGCGTTAGGCGCGCCGCGTTCCGCGCCAGCAATGTGTCCGCCACCGCGAACGGCGTCAGGGTTCCTGCTTCGAGCGCGGGCAACTGCGCATCCACCCAGGCCGCGATCTCCGGATCGCCCCACAGGCGCTGCCTGAGACGGCGTTCGACGGCTTCCACCACGCGCTCGCGCAACCGCTCGCGCCGCCGCGTCTCGAGCATCCCGCTTCGTGAAAGATAGTCGAAGTGCCGATCGAGAGCCGCTGCCAATGCGTCGATGCCTTCGCCCCGGTCCGCAATCGTGGCTAACACAGGCGGCGTCCAACGGTCGGCCGAGTCGTCCTGCGCGGCCTGGCGCGCCGTGTGCGCGGGATTGCGCATCCTCTTGAGATCGACGCCGTGGTGCGCCGGAACGTTTCGCATCGTCGATCCGCCGAGCCGCAATCCAATCGTCATCTCGATTTCGTGCCGCAGGCGCTCGGCATCGGGGCGATCGGCCTTGTTGACCACGAAGACGTCGGCGATTTCCATGAGACCCGCCTTCATCGCCTGCACGGAGTCGCCGGATTCCGGGACCAACACCACGGCGGTCGTGTCGGCCGTACGCGCGATGTCGAGCTCGCTCTGCCCAACGCCCACCGTCTCGATGAGAATGCGATCGAAGCCGTAGCCGTCGAGGACGTCGGCCACTTCGCGCGTGCTCGCCGCGAGTCCGCCCAACGAGCCGCGCGTCGCCATGGAACGGATGAAGATCCCCTCGTCGAGCGCCACCGATTCCATGCGGATGCGGTCGCCTAACAGTGCACCGCCGGTGAACGGCGACGTCGGGTCGACGGCAATGATCCCCGCCGACAGGTCCGCCGAACGATAGAGCGATGCGAGCGTCGTGGTGATGGTGCTCTTGCCCGCGCCCGGCGGCCCGGTGATGCCGATGCGGCGCGCGCGGCCCAACCGCGGGTGCAGCGCGCCTAACAGGCTCTCGAATCCCGCGCGATGGTTCTCGACGATGCTCACGGCGCGGGCGAGCGCCGCCGGCCGGCGTGCCTCGAAGTCGGCGAGCAGCGTGCGATGCATTTCGCGCGGCGCGGACGATGTGGTCATCGGCGCCGCCTGAGGCCCTGCAATGGCCGCGACAGCAAGTGCCATGGCACGAGGAGGAACAGCACGAACATGACCAGGGTCACGAACAAGGTCGCCACGAGGACGTAAGTGTTGTGGTCCGCCACATAGAGGATCGCGCCGACGACGGCGAGCACGCCGGTTGCCATGCACAGCACCATCCGGCGCGTCTGCCCCGCGATGAACTGCTGCATCTCGATCACATCGCGCGGATGCGCACGCACGCGCAGCTCGTCGCGGCCCGCACGCCGCAGCACGTCGCGCAGCTCGCGCGCGATCCCCGTGATCTCGCCCAACACGTCCTGCATGCGGTCGCGCGGATCGCCCGCGGCCACCGAGGCAAGGAGCGTCGATCCCATGCGACGGATCACCGGCGACGCGAACTGCACCGCATTGAACGCGGCATCGTAGCGCAACGCGATGCCTTCCGCCAGCGCCGCCGCGCGACCGAGATACACGAACTCGCTCGGCAGCATGATGGGCCAGCGATAGAACGTGGCCATCACGTCGTTCACGATGCGCTGCACCTGCCGCGGCTCGGCGTCGGGCGTGAAGGCGATCGACATGAGCGCCCGCGCGGCGTCGCGCACCGTGCCGCGGTCGACCTCCGGGTCGAGGACGCCCAGCTCGTAGAAGCCGGCGATCACGCCGTCGACGTCCTTGCGGACCGCGGCCAGAATGGTCTCGATGAGGCGGATGCGCGTGTCCCGCTCGACGCGCACCACCATGCCGAAGTCGAGCAGCACGAGCGTTCCGTTAGGCGAGACGAGCAGGTTGCCCGGATGCGGGTCGGCGTGGAAGAGCCCGTCGATCAGCATCATCTGCGTGTACACCTCGACGACCGTGCGGAGCAGCGTCTCGAGCGCAATGTCGCCCGAGGCGATGCGGCTCTGCAGCCGGTCGATCTTCGTGCCCTCCATGTACTGGAGCACCAGGACGCGGCGCGACGTGAGCGCGTTCACCACCTCGGGTACGGCGACGCGCGAATCGCGCGCGAAGTTGGCGCGGATTTGGTCGGCGTTCCGTGCTTCCTGGCGGAAGTCCATCTCCTCGTCGATGCGCTTGGCGAACTCGCGCACGATGGTGGTGATGGCCCGCGTGTGGTGATTCGGGAACAGGATGTTGACGTAGTACAGAATTCGGAAGGCCGCGTCGAGGTCGACCGCCACCATTTCTTCGACGCCTGGGCGCAGCACCTTCACCACCACTTCCCTGTCGCCTAACGCAGCGCGGTGGACCTGACCCAGCGAGGCGGCGGCGAGCGGCTCGACGTCGAACCGGTCGAACAGTTGATCGAGCGGTTTGCCGAGCTCGCGCACGATGACGGCCTGGATGTCGCGCGACGGCAGCGGCGGGACGTTGTCGGTGAGCTTGCCGACCTCACTGAGATACGGCTCGGGGAGAATGTCGGCGCGCGACGCGAACACCTGCGCCAGCTTGATGAATGCGGGGCCGAGCGCGGCGACCGTGGTGGTGAGACGTTGGGCGCGCCGCCGGTGCACGGCTTCGCTCGCCCGCCGCGGCCGGCCGATGAAGATCCATCGCCGCCGGTCACGCATGAACGCGATCACGAACGGAAACAGTCGCACGAAGACGACGAGTGGACGCACGTCAGCGGGACGCGGGGGGGGGCGCTTTGAGGTCGACGGCTCGGGCAGACTCGGCGCGCTGCACCAGCACCCGCCGGATGCGCGAGGGCTCGGCGTCGACGATCGTGAGCTCGTGCTCGCCCAGGCGGAAGTGCTCGCCCGTGCCCGGGATGCGGCCTAACGCACGGACGATCGCGCCGCCCAGGGTCTGGGTGCGATCGCCGTCGCCGCCTAACGCTAACCCGGCGCGCTGCTCGACCTCGTCCAGCGGGGTCGACGCCTCGAGCACCGCCGGGCGCCGGTCGGGGCCGGCAGTCAGGTCCACGGCGGCCGGCTCGTCGTGCTCGTCGCGGATGTCGCCCACCAGCTCCTCGAGCAGATCCTCCAGCGTCACGATACCGGCCGTCCCACCGAATTCGTCGAGCACGACGGCCAGGTGCCGTTGGGCGCGCAGCATCTCGTACAGCACCGTGCTCAGTCGCGTGGTGAGCGGCGCATGCGCCACCTGGCGGATGGGCGCGGGTCGCTGGCCGGCAGTCTGGAGCACGTCGAACACGTGGACCATCCCGATGATGTGGTCCATCGATTCGCGAAACACCGGAATGCGGCTGTAGCCCGACTGTGCGATCGCGCGCGCCATCTCCTCGGGCAGCATCGCTTCGTCCACTGCGAACACCGCGGTGCGCGGCGTCATCACGTCGCGCACCACCTTCTCGCCGAACTCGACGAGGCCGGCGATGATGTCGATCTCCGCGTGTTCGCCGATGCCTTCCAGCTCGCCCTCGCGCAACAGGTCCTCGATGCCCTCGCGCGTGGGCGTGAGCGGCAGCCGCGGACCGGGCGTGAGCGAGCGCCCAACGGCGCGCGCGGCGTCGAGCACGGGCGCCAACAGGAATGCCGCGACGTCGAGGGGCGGCACGAGCACCGGCAAGAGGCCGGGTGCCCAACGCCGTGCGATCGCGCGCGGCACGAGCTGCCCGACGATGAGGAAGGCGAGCGCGAGCACGATGGTCTCGGCGGCGAGCGCCCAGGCCGCCCGGCCGTCGCCGGCGCCTAACAGAGCGCCGGCGGCCGCCACGAGCAGGGCCGTGCCCGCCCCCGCGGCGAGCACGAGCCGCTGCGGCCGCGCGAGCACGGCGCTCTCGCCTAACCCGGCCGGCGTGGCCAGCCGCTGCTCGGCCCAACGCCGGAGCCAGACGCGGCTCACCGTGCGCACGGCCGTCGCCGCGGCCGTGAGCCACGCGACGAGCACGACGGCGATCGCCAGGAGCACCGCCGACACGCTCACGAGACGCGCTCCACCGGCGACTCCGGCCGCTCGAAGTAGACGCGATCCACGCGGCGCCGGTTCACGCGCTCGACCACGATGCGATAGCCGTCCAGCTCGAGCTCCTGCCCCGCCTTCGGCACGTGCCCGACGACCTCGAAGATGAGCCCGCCCACCGTGTTCACGTCGGGCCGGTCGAAGCGGTGGCCTAACGCATCGGACAGCTCGTCGAGCGTCACGCGGCCCGAGACCCACCAGCGCCGCCCTTCCTCGGCTTCGATGGGCGGCTCCTCGCGATCGTACTCGTCGCGGATGTCGCCGACGATCTCCTCGAGAATGTTCTCGATGGTGACCAACCCGGCGGTGCCGCCGAACTCGTCGACCACGATTGCGATGTGCGTGCGCGTCGCCTTGAAATCGCGCAGTTGGGCCTCGATGGTCTTGCTCTCCGGGATGAACGATGCCGGCCGCGCGATGGACTCCCACCCCGCCGCCGGCTCCTCATCGGCGATCACGGCCGGAAGCAGATCCTTCGCGAACAGAATGCCGGTGATGTGGTCGATCGTTTCGTCGTACAGCGGAAGCCGCGCGTGCTGCGAGCTCCGGACGCGATCGAGGACCTCCGACCATGGCGTGCCGCGCTCGAGACCCAGGATGTCCACGCGCGGCACCATCACTTCGTGGACTTCGGTGTCGCTGAACGAGAACACGCGATGCATCATCGTGCGGTGCGGCGTCGCTTGCTGGGGCGTCACGATGCGGCGGAATTGTTCCGCCGTGATGTCGCGATCGCCCTGCCCCGGCGAGAACGGCGGCAGCGCGCGTCGCAATACGGCGTCCAGCTTCGCGCCGCCGGCGACGAGCGGCCGCATCGTGACTTCGGCCGATCGGACGACGGTGCTCAGCGCCGCGAGCGCGCGACCGCCCACCGCTTCGCCCGCGGCACGCGGAACCACGTCGCCTAACAAGACGGCGACCACGGCGATCACGATGCCCAGTCCGATCGCGACACCGGGGGACTGCGTGTCGAGACCGAACGCGCGGGCCGCGGCCACGCCGGCGATGAGCAGCGCGATCAGCCGCCCGATCGACAGCGCCCGGTGCGTGGCGTCGCGCGGTCCGCCCGTCGGCGCTTCCACCGACCCGTTGGCCGCGATGTCGGATACCGACAGAAGCGCGCCGTCGGCGGCCGCCACGAGGGCCGCCCACACGAGCGCGACGAGGGCGATGACGAGCAACAACGCGCTCACGCCCACGCTCCTTTCTCGCGGGTGAGCAAGCGTTCCTGCCGCCGCCACATCGCGGACGCCTCCCGCCCAACGGAGGGATGGTCGTGGCCGAGGATGTGCAGCGTGCCGTGGACCACGAGGCGCGCGAGCTCTTCGCGGACCGGGACGCCGTTGCGCCGCGCGTTGGCGCGCGCCACGTCCGGCGCGATGTACACGTCGCCCACCACCGGCGACCCATCCACTCGCGCGAACGGAAACGCGATCACGTCCGTTAGGCCCTGCCGCCCCAGGTGCCGCGCGTTGAGCCGCGCCATCGCGGGACCGGTCACGAACGCGATGGACAGCTCGGCCGAGCGCACGCCCTCCGCGTGCAGCACGCGATCGGCCAAACCGGCGATGCGGCGGCGCGAGAGCGGTAGACGACCCGCCTCGGACGTCACGTGCACGACGCGCGTCATGCGGACGCGAACTCCGACGAAATGCCGCCGCTCGACGCGGGGTAGTCGATGCGGCTGTGGTACATCCCGCTCATCACGCGCGCGAACTGCTCTTTGATGATCTCGATCTGCCGGAGCGTGAGCGGCGCATCGCGCAGCTGTCCCTGCTCCATGCGCTGCCGCACCATGTGTTCGATCACGTCGCGGATGCGCGTGGGCGTCGGCTCGGCCAGCACGCGCACCGCCGCCTCGACGCCGTCGGCCAGCATGCACACCGCCGTTTCGGCCGACTGCGGGATCGGCCCCGGGTAGGCGAAGTCCGCTGCGTTAGGCAGCGAGCCCGCGTCGTATTCGCGCGCCTTCTCCAGGAAGTAGGCGATGGGCGCCGTGCCGTGGTGCTCGGGAATGAACGCCGCGATGGCCGTGGGCACGTGATACTCGGCCGCGAGATCCATGCCCTCGCGCACGTGGTTCCGGATGATCGCGGCACTCGTGCCCGGCTTGAGCTTGTCGTGCGGGTTGCGTCCGCCGGCCTGGTTCTCGACGAAATACTGCGGCTTGGTGAGCTTGCCGATGTCGTGGTAGTACGTGCCCACCCGAGCCAACAACCCGTTGGCGCCAATCGCCGTGGCCGCGGCCTCGACGAGGTTCGCCATGGCGATGGTATGCGCGTACGTGCCCGGCGCTTCGAGGCTCAACCGTCGCAGCAGCGGCCGATTCAGGTCCGAGTACTCGATGAGCGTGAGGTACGTCGTGATGCCCGTGACGCGCTCCGCCAACGGCACGAGGAACATCGCGAACACCACCGACACGATGGCGTTGCCGACGCCTAACCCGGCGCTGGCGATGATCTGATTCGAGTTCCAGCCCAGCGTGAGGCCGATGGCGAGCGCCGCGCCCAGATACGCGATGCCGATGGTGATCACGTACTGGTACGACTGCTCGCGCCGCAAGATCACGCGCACGCTGAGCGCTGCCGCGGCGCCGCCCACGAGATTGATGAACAGCGCGTTCGTGCCACGATACACGCTCTGCCCGCCCACGAGTACCGCGAGAATCATCGCGGCGATCATGCTGATGCGTGAATCGAACAGCACGCTCAGAATGATGGCCGCCAACGCCACCGGTACCAACTCGGGATGCACCGGCTGCCACTTGGCCGCCACCGCCGACACGATCAGCACGAGCAGGAACACGGCGGCGAACAATGCCAGCGAGCGGAACGCGCTGTAGAGCTGCGGACGGAACAGCACGATGGCGATGCCGAACATGGCGAGCACGAGCGCGTTGTAGGCGATGCTCCCCGCGATCCGGCCTAACGCGCGCTGCCCGCGCGTCCGCGCCTGCATGGCATCGTGCAGCGAGCGCATCTTCTCGAACTCGGCCTGCCCGACCACCTCGTGCGCGCCGACTACCTTCTCGCCGGCGCGCACCATGTACTCGTTCACGTTCACCGAATTGCGCAGTTCCTGCCGGCGCTGCTCGGTGGCGACCTGATCGAGGGTCACCGTTGGGCGGAAAAACGCGCTCAACAACTTGAGGTAGAGCGCGCTCGCCACCGACGAGTTCGGGTCGGGCTCGAAGGCTCGCGAGCGCGAGAGTAGCGAGGCGAACGAGAGCAGGCTGTCCACCATCACGCTGCGCTCCTGCCCTTCACGCCGCACGATCACGTCGCCGCGCAGGTTATCGACGGTTGCACCGGCGGCAATGCCGGACGACAGCAAGCGGGCGTACGCGCGGCGCACCGCATCGAGCATGGCGCGACGGCGCGCACCCGACGCCAGATAGTCGGCCTCTTGCGGCGTGAGTGTGACGCCCTCCAACCCGGACGCGCTCATCAGCGCCGTCCGTTGGGCCGCGGTGGTCGCATGGGCATCCGTGCCGCGCTGAACGGTCACCGACAGCGAGTCGAAGAACACGCGCAGCTGGTTCTGCGCCGAGTCGAGCGCGGCCGGCCGGTATTCGAGAATCGGCTTCACCGACTGCGCGAGCTCGTCGCGTTCCTGTGCCAGGGCCGACGGC
>DASVAC010000154.1:0-31633 GCA_036376535.1 Gemmatimonadaceae bacterium
GCTGATATCTCGAGCAGTTACCAATTAAGTACGCCTTGTCCGGCTGTGTCCGGTGTGTCCGCCATCAACTCGTAGATGCTTGTCACACAATGGAGGCGGACCCGCAGCTGGTGCATCGCCTTGCCGTCGGTTCGTGTCTACGACATTGCACGAAAATCTCGGAGATCCGTTTGTCAAAAGCAAAAAAACTGCTCTCGCCACTGTGATCGTGCTTCTCTCGCGCAGCGGGGCAATGCCAGTCGTTATCCCTGCAGTTTCCTTGTAGTCATCCATCGCAAAAGAGCGAGGAAGCCCTCCACGCGCATCCGCACTCAGCCACTACCGTGAACTCGAGAGGAGCCAGAGCTGTCACTTCATCTTTCACGAAATTCTCGGAAGAGCAAAAAAAGAAAGATCAAGGTCCTCACGACTGCGTTCGCTCTCACCTTCGCAGCCGAATAATCTGCTCTGATCTGTTGTTTTCGCCTTTATCCGTTTCACCATGAACGTAGAAGTTCTCCACGCGGTTTTGCCTGAGCCGCATGGAAGCTTCGACGCTCATGCTGAAACGGATAAAGGCGAAAACTACGGATCAGCGGATCGCTCGGCTGCATTACCGGTGTCGTAATCACCGATACACTTTTTTGGACTCTCAGGAAAGGTCGATCCGCACTCGCAGCGGGTCCCCTTCAACGTCCAACAAATTCGCCAATGTGCGCTTCCCCCGGCGAGTGAACTGCAAAGACACCCGCGAGTTCCCGATTTGCATACCCTCGATGACGAGGCGACGCAGGAACGGAGGCAGCAACGGCTCCCGGATGTGGAGGTCGTGACCCGGCGCGTCGGGTAGGATCCCCGTCGCCGCCTGCAGCATCATGAAGAATGCGCCCGAGGCCCAGGCCTGCGGCGAGCAGCTCACCGGATACAACACCGGACGGCGGCCCTCGGCGCGCGGCATCCCGCAGAACAACTCGGGCAGCCGTTGATATCGGAGTCCCAGCGCCGCGTCGTACATCGCGCCGAAGATCGGGAGCATCGCCGGCTTCTGGCCCGTGAGCGACAGGCCTAACGCAACGATGCCGTTGTCGTGCGGCCACACCGACCCGTCGTGGTAGCTCATCGGGTTGAACACGGGATGCTCGGCGCTCAGGGTGCGGAGTCCCCAGCCGGAGAACACGTCGGGTGCCAAGAGACGCGCGCCCGTGCGCGCGGCGCGCGCGGCGTCGGGCACGCGGCACCACAACAGATGCCCGGCGTTCGTTGTCACCGTGGCCACCGGACGCTTCATCCCGTCCAGCGCCAGCGCGAACGTGCCCAGCTCCTCGAGCCAGAAGGCATCCATGATGTGCTCGCGCAGGCGCAGCGCCTCGGCGCGCAGCTGCTTCGCGCGCGCGTGATCGCCGAACGCGTGGTACAGCGACGCCATGCGGCGCTTCGCGTCGCACGCATAGCCCTGCACCTCGACGAGCGCGATGGGCGGTTTGGGCAACGAGCCGTCGGGGAAGGGCACGCCGTCCCACGAATCCTTCCAGCCCTGGTTCACCAGTCCGTTAGGCGACGTCTTGGCGTACTCGATGAAGCCGTCGCCGTCGATGTCGCCGTAGCGGTCCATCCAGTCGAGCGCGCGCGCCGCGTGCGGCATGAGCTCGCGCACCAGCGTCTGATCGCCCGTCCAGCGCCACGTCTCGTGCAGCAGGATGAGCCAGAGCGGCGTCGCGTCGATCGTGCCGTAGTACGGAACGTGCGGGATCTCACCTGCCCGCGCGAGCTCGCCGCGCCGCAGCTCGTGCATGATTTTCCCCGGCTGCTCCTCCGTCTGCGGATTCTCCCGCTGGCCCTGCATGCGCGCCAGATAGCGCAGCGTGTCGCAGGCAATCACGGGGTTCATGCCTAACGTCTGCAGCGACGTGATGATCGAATCGCGCCCGAACGGCGTCGAGTACCACGGGATGCCGGCCGAGATGATCGGCTGGTCGTCGACCTGCGTGTAGAGCGCGCGCAGATCGATCGTCGCCTGCTCCAACGCGCCGTTGAACTCCGGCACGTTGGACACGAACCGGGTACACGAGTCGCGCCACCCGTCGTAGAGCGTCTCCATCGCGTCGTGCCGGCGGCGAAACATGCCGTGCCCCGCGTTCCGCGGATCCGAATTGTCCTGATCCGTGTCGGCCTGCGGGTCGGGGATTACGTGCCACTCGAGATGGTGCGGCTGGTTCGGCTCGAGGCGGAACCGCCACCGCGCGCCGTCGGAGCCGATGTCGTCCGGCGTCATGTCGAAGCACACGACGCTGCGAATCGTGCGGCCGTCCCGCCCGCGGTACGAGAAACTGATCGAGCGCGCATCGACCTCGGGCTCGAGGAAGATGCCGCGCTCCTTGCGCTGCCAACCGCGCACCTCGAAGATGTCCGCGAAGTCGTTGGCCACCGACAGCGCCGCCCAGAACTCGATCGGCGACGTGAGGAAATTCGTGAACGTCACGCGCTCGGTGAGCTGATCATCCAGCAGCAGCTCGCGCCGCACGTGCACGGCGTTCGACACGTTCCACGAGTCGCCGCCAAACGTCTGGTCGTCGATCGCCAGATCGATCTGCGCGCTGAACGTGCGGATCACCTGTGCCGAGAGTTGCGTGGGTGTTCCGCCGGCCACGTTCAACACGTAGTGGCTCAGCATGCGCGTGTCGTTGTGGAAGAGGCCGAGGCCGCAATGGCCCGGCGGGTCGATGTTGCCCTGCGCGTCGAGCAGCAGGAACAGCAGCTCGTGCTTGAGCACCATGCTGTCGTGCAAGCCTGTTCCGTGGCGGCAATCGATGGCCGTGTATCCCACGGCGTCTTGCATCGAGATCGGTTTTGGCTCTGTTCTTCCCTCAACCGTCATGATGATTCGGTAGGAGACGCGTCGCACTGGATCGAGCGGTCGGCTTCAGGTGACCGCCGCCTGTCCGTCCTTTTGCCGCCGCCCGCGCGTACAAGCGCTCGTAGTCGCGCACCATGCGATCGCGTCCGAAGCGTTCGACCGCGCGCGCTCGACAGCGCTCGCGATCGAAGTCATCGAGCACGCTGCCACGCCGCACGATGTCGCGCATCTCGGCGGCGTCGTGCACCACGAATCCGGTGATACCGGGCTCGACGAGCTCCGGAACGCTGCCGCGCGGAAACGCGATCACCGGACATCCACTCAACATCGCCTCGATGAGCGCCAAACCGAAAGGCTCATCCCACGTGATGGGCGCCAGCAAGGCGCGCGCGTCGCGCAGCAGCGGCACCTTCGCTTCCATCCCGATGCTGCCGAGCATCGTCACGTGGCTCGCGGCCAAGCGATGGGCCATCTCGCGGGTTCCGAATTCTGCATCCACTGGATGCACTTCGCCGGCGACACGGATGGGCAAACCCGCGGCCGCGGCCACATCGATCGCGATGTGCGGTCCCTTCACGAGCGTGAATCGCCCGACGAAGCACACGTACTCGTCCGGCGACGCCGTCCACTCGTATTTGCGCGGATCGAGGCCGTGGTGGATCACCTCGACGTGCGGAAGCGGAACCTCGCGCCGCGCCTGATCGTGAGAGATCGCCACGTACCACGCCTCGGGAAAAAATCGATAGAAGCTCGACAGCTCTTCGTCACGCACGTGGTGCAGCGTGTACACGAGCGGCGGTCGCTGCGTGGTGCGCCAGCACGCGAGTGCACTGGCCGAGTTGGCGTGCACGATGTCGAAGTCGCGCACGGCGACCTCGTGCAGAGCCCACGACACGTGATTGATGTCGGGCAGCGGCTGCGGCGGCCACTGCGCGTGCTTGTACAGCGCGCGTCGCTCGACGCATGCACTGGAATCGCCCGTGGTGTACAGCGTGACGTGATGCCCTAGCTCGGCGAGACCTTCCGCCAACTCCGCCACTACCAGCTCGGTGCCGCCGTATCGTGGGGGTGGGACCGGAATGAACGGCGTGGACAACAGGGCGATGCGCATGCGACGCGACTACCTCTCAAGCAACATAGGTACGGCACCGTTATATAAAGCAGAACGTGTGCCGACGCGTCGTAGCGTGCCCGAGCGTCGCGGGCCGTCGATGCGGCTATTCGCGCACGAGACTGGTCACGTACGTGAAGCGATCGCCGGGATGGATGGCGCTCGAGAGCTCGATGAGTGTGCCGTTTTCCCGGTAATAGCGGCGCACGGCACGGAGCGCGGGGCTCCCCGCGTCCGCGCGCAACAGCGTCGCCTGCCGCTTGCCCAATCGAATCGCTTGAATGCTCTGCTCGATGCGCGCGATGCGGATGCCGTAGGTCCGCTCGAGCATCGCCGAGATGGGTCCGGAGACGGTCTCGAGGTGCTTGTCGATGTCGGGCAGGCCGGCGTCGACGTACGCGGTGGTCATGCAGATGGGGCGCGGATCGTTAGGCACCGTGCGCAGGCTGTTGAGCCTGAGCCAGGCGTGCCCCTCGCGGCACTCGAGCAGCCCCGCCAGTTGGGCATCGCAGATGACGCGCTTCTCGGACAGGATCTGGATGCGCGTCTCGTCGGCGTACTGGAGGAGGTCGCTGATCGAGTTGGTCGGCTGCCGATAGAGCGCCGGCGGTTGTTGGGCGATCACCTTGGTGCCGGTGCGCCGCTGGCGCGAGATGAGGCCGGCATCGCGCAGCTTGCGTAAGGCTTCGCGCACGGTGGAGCGGCTGATGCCGTACTGCGCGCACAGCTCCATCTCCGTGGGCAGGAGACCCCCCACCGGATACAGACCCGTCCCGATCTTCGCGATCAGCTCGTCGGCGATCTGCTGATAGCGCGGGGCGTCGGCGGCGCCATCGGCGGCGCGACCCTGGGGCACGCGGGCGGTCATCGCGGGACTCTCACGTTAGGCATCGACCATGTCGTGCTGCAGGATCTTCGACAGGAAATCGCGCGCCCGCTCGGTGTGCGGCGCGGCGAAGAACGATTGCGTGTCGCGGTCCTCGAGAATCCGACCCTTGTCCATGAACAACACGCGGTCGGCGACGCGACGCGCGAACGCCATCTCGTGCGTCACGATCAGCATCGTCATCCCCTGCTCGGCGAGACTGCCCATCACGTCCAGCACCTCGCAGATCATCTCGGGGTCGAGCGCGGATGTCGGCTCGTCGAACAACATCGCGACCGGATCCATGGCCAAGGCACGCGCGATCGCGACGCGTTGCTGCTGTCCGCCCGAGAGCGCAGCCGGGAACTTGTGCGCGTGGTCCGCCAACCCCACGCGCTCGAGCAGCGCCATCGAGCGTTCGGTCGCCGCGGCGGGACTTCGCTTGCGCACGTAAATCTGCGCGAGGTTGATGTTGTCGAGCGCGGTCCGATGCGGGAAGAGCTCGAACGTCTGGAATACCATCCCGATGCGCGCACGCAGCGCGGACAGGTCCGTGCCCGCCGCGCGAATGGATTTGCCATCGACGAGGATGTCGCCATCGTCGATCGTCTCGAGGCTGTTGATGCATCTGATGAGCGTGCTCTTCCCCGATCCAGAGGGACCGCAGAGCACCACGACGGAACCGGCCACAATGGAGGCCGAGCAACCGTCGAGTACGCGGAAGTCGCCATACGATTTCGACACGTTCCGAATCTCGATCATCGCACTCGGCTCGCGGTCATATGTCCGGACAAGTAGAATGATAACTTCGGCGTCGTCCCGGTGGAGTGTCAAGACGACAGGCGCCTTACACGGAGCGAGTGAATCGACATGGGACCGAGCATGCGTTGGGCACTGGCGGCGCTGGCGATGGCGGCGTCTCACCTTCCGGCTGCGGCGGCGCAGGCGGCAGCACGCGACACGGGCACGGTGCTGGTCGTTCCGGCCCGCGTCTTCGATGCCCCCGCCGGTACGACGCACGATGGTTGGGCCGTGCTCGTGCGCGGCGACAAGATCGTTTCCGTTGGGCCCAGGGCCTCGATCCATGCGCCGGCGAACGCGCGCGTGATCGACCTGCCCAACGCGACGCTGCTGCCGGGTCTCATCGAAGGCCATTCGCACCTCTTCCTGCATCCGTACGCAGAAGCGCCGTATGCGGATCAGGTGCTCAGGGAGCCGCTTGCGCTGCGCGTCGCGCGCGCGACGGTCGCGGCGCGCCGGACGCTCCAGGCGGGTTTCACCACCGAGCGCGATCTCGGCACCGAGGGTGCGGGGTACGCCGACGCGGGCCTCGAGCAGGCAATAAATCAGGGCATCATTCCGGGTCCCCGGCTGCTCGTGGCAACGCGGGCCATCGTTGCAACGGGGTCATACGGGCCGAGTGGATTTGATCCGCGCTATGACATCCCGCAGGGGGCCGAGGAGGCTGACGGGATCGATGGGATCACGCACGCTGTGCGGGACCAGATCAAGCGCGGCGCGGACTGGATCAAGCTCTATGCGGACGGGGGGTGGGGACCCAACGGCGCGACCGAGCCGACGTTCACGCTCGACGAGCTGAAAACGGCGGTCGAGGTGGCGCGCAGCTCCGGACGATATGTGGCCGCGCATGCACGCAGCAACGAGGGGGCGAGGCGCGCCGTCCTCGCCGGGGTGACGACCATCGAGCACGGCGATTCGGTGACGCCTGAGGTATTCAAGATGATGGCGGACCGCGGCATCGCGCTGTGTCCGACGCTCTCTGGGTTGGAGGTCGGGTTCATCCGCAACGGGTGGCGGAAGGGCATCGATCCGATGCCGGCCGAGGTCGCGCTCAAGCATCGCACGTTCAAGGAGGCGCTCGCCGCCGGCGTCACCATCTGTAGTGGGAGCGACGTGGGCGCCTATCCGCACGGCGACAACGCGCGCGAGATCGAGCTGCTCGTGGAATACGGAATGACGCCGGTGCAGGCGCTGCAGTCGGCGACGGTGGTCGATGCACGCGTGTTTCATCTCGCCGACCGCGGCAGCATCGCGCCGGGCTTGTTGGCCGATCTCGTCGCCGTGGCGGGCGACCCGACGCACGACATCCACGTGTTGCACAAGGTGCGTTTCGTCATGAAGGGCGGGCAGGTTGTTCCGTTAGGCGGCTGACGTCAGTCGTCGAGCGCCGGCATGGTCGCGAGCACCGCGCGCGCCCGCGGGCGGTCCGCGACCGCCGCGTCGGTGCGGATGCGGCCGTCACGAAACACGATCATCCGCTTGGCGAACTGCGCGATGTCCGGCTCGTGCGTCACCATGACGATCGTGAGTCCGCGGTCGTTGAGGTCCTGGAACACCTGCATGATCTCGACCGACGTGCGGCTGTCGAGATTGCCGGTCGGTTCATCGGCCAGCAACACCGCCGGCTGATTGACTAACGCCCGCGCGATCGCCACGCGCTGTTGCTGCCCGCCGGACATCTGCGACGGGTAGTGGCCGGCGCGGTTCTCGAGGCCGACGAGCGACAACGCATCCGCGCCGCGCCGGGCCCGTTCCGGCTGATCGATCTTCGTGTACAGCGTGGGCAGCAGGATGTTCTCGAGGGCCGTCGTGCGCGCGAGCAGGTTGAAGCCCTGGAACACGAAGCCGAGCCGGCGATTCCGGATGGATGCCAGGGCGCGCTTGTCGAGCCGCGAGACATCCGTGCCGTCCAACAGGTACTGTCCGCTGCTCGGCCGGTCCAGACACCCGAGGATGTTCATGAGGGTCGACTTGCCGCTGCCGCTCGCCCCCATGACGGCGACGAATCCGCCGGGCTCCACCTCGAGGCTCACGCCGCGCAGCGCGTGGACGCGGGTCTCGCCGAGGCTGTAGTACTTGTGCACATCGACGACGCGCAGGACCGCGTCCGGGTCGGCGCGCACGCTCGGGCCGGCGGCCGCGCTCAACGCCTAACGGAAGGCGGGCCGGCCGGCGCCGGCGCGCCGGCGGAGAGCGAGCCCGTGATGACGACGTCGTTGGGCGCGAGCGATCCCGTGAGCACGGCCGTCACTTCCGTCACCGCGTGATCGGTGATGCCCAACGCGACCTCGACCGGCGCGATCGAACCGTCGGCGAGCCGCTTCCACAGCACCGCGGTGGCCGCGTGGTCGCGCGCCGCCGGGCTGTGCTGGCCGGCCGCGATCGGCCGCCGCGCCTCGTCGGTGCCCGACGGTGCGGGTGCCGATGCGCGGTCCGCCGCGATGTGGTGCGCGGCGTACAGCGCCCGGATCTCGTCCGGCGGCAGCGGCGGCTGGTAGCGCAGCGCTCCGTTAGGCACGCGCACCACGTTGTGCGCGCTGGCCACCGGAATCGTCACGTACGCGGTCATGCCCGGGAACAGCTTGCCGTCCGGGTTCGCACAGTCGATGATCGCATCGTACGTGACGACGTTCTGCACCGTGGTCGCGTTCATCCGCATTTGCTCGAGGACGCCGGGGAACGTGTCCTTCGGGAACGCATCCACCTGGAACGTGACGTGCTGGCCCACCTTGATGCGCCCCACGTCGGACTCGTCCATCTTCGCGTAGACCTGCATCTGCGTCAGGTCCTGCGCAATCGTGAAGATCGTCGGTGCCTGGAGCGACGCCGCGACCGTCTGGCCGACGTCCACGTTGCGCGAGACGACGACGCCGTTGATCGGCGATCGAATGATCGTGTACGAGAGATTCGTCTTGGCCAGCGTGACCGCCGCCTCTTTCTGACTCACCGCCGCCTCCGCCTGCGCCACGTTGGCGACGGCCGCGTCGACCGAGGCTTTCGCGCCGTTGTAGTTCGCCGTGGCGAGATCGAGCTCCGACTGCGTCACCGCGCCGCCCTGCGCGAGCTGCACCGCGCGATCGTAGTCCGCTTTGGTCTGGACGAGCGATGCGCGCAGCTTGTCGACCGTGGCGCGCGCCGCGATGACGCCCGCGCGGGCGTTGGCGAGGTCCGCGTTGGCCTGGAGCAGCGCGCCCTGCAACAGCCGCGGGTCGATCTCGGCCACCAGGTCGCCCTCGTGTACGCGCGAGTTGAAGTCGACGTACAGCTTGGCGATGGTGCCCGACACCTGCGACCCCACCTGCACGGTGCGGACGGCGTTGAGCGTTCCCGTCACGTCGACCACATCGCGAATGTCGCCTCGCGTCACGTCGGCCGTGAAGTATTGGATCTGCGGGCCGCCGCGCAGGCCGATCACGGCGGCGATACAGGCGACGAGGACTAAGCCTAACGCAATGGCGGCGCGCCGGCGCCACCAGGGAACCGCGGGCCCGAGCGCGGTCGGGTCACTCATAGCGCAACGCCTCGATCGGATCCAACCGCGATGCTTTCCGGGCCGGATAATACCCGAAGAACACGCCCACGGCGGCGGAGAACAGCGCGGCCAGCACGATGCCTTCCGGCGACAGTTGCATGGGCCAGCCCAACGCCCGCCCAACGGTATACGATGCCACGATGCCCAGCAGGACGCCGGCACCGCCGCCAACGAGACTCAACATGACCGATTCGCCCAGGAACTGAAGTTGAATGGCATCGTCCGTGGCGCCGACCGCCACGCGGACGCCGATCTCGCGCGTGCGTTCGGTGACCGACACGAGCATCACGTTCATGATGCCGATGCCGCCCACGAGCAGCGAGATCGAGGCGATGGCCACCAGCAGCATCGTCATCGTGTGGCTCGCCTCCATCTGCGCCTGGATGACGTCTTCGGGATGACGGATGTTGAAGTCGTCGTCCTCGTCGCCGCGCAGGTGATGGCGGTCGCGCAAGACCGCAGCGCTTTGGTCGCCGGCCAGTCGCACGGCCGACTGCGACACCGCGGAGCACAGGATGTCATCGAGCCAATCGTTGCCGCTGATCTTTTTCATCACCGTCGTGTAGGGTAAGACGATCAGGTCGTCCTGGTCCTGTCCCGACGCCGACAGTCCTTTCGGCTGCAGCGTCGCGACGACACGGCACGGGAGGCCGTTCACGCGGACCACCTTCGAGAGCGGATCCTCGCCGGCGAAGAGCTGCTCGCGAACGGTGCGGCCGATCACGCAGACGTCGGCCGCGCGGTCGACGTCATCGCTGGTGAAGATCGCGCCGCTGGCCGTCGGCCAGCGCTTGATGTCGAAGAACGAGGGTGCGACGCCGCGGTAATGGGTGTACCAGTTCTGATTGCCGTACACCACCTGGATCGAGCCGTCTACGTTAGGCGAAACGCGCGTGATGAGCGGAACCTGGCGGGCGATCGCCTGGGCGTCGCCCACGGTCAGAGATGGCACACCGTGCGTCCCGGTGCGGACGCCATTCACGGCGCGTCCGCCGGCTTCGATCCACACGAGGTTGTCGCCCAGGTTGTTCATTTGCTCCTGGACGCGCGTCTGGCCGGCTTTGCCGATGGCCACCACGCAGATCACGGCGGCTATGCCGATCGTGATGCCGAGGATCGTGAGCAGACTGCGCATTTTGTTGCGCAGCAGCGCCTGCAACGCCGAGCCCAGGAGTGCCGAGTGGTTCATGTCGGGAATGTGCGCACGCGTATATGATATTCTCTCGAACCTGTCATCGTCATTACGAGCCGCGCTGGTCGCGGACCCTGACACTCGAGAGACGGATCATGGCGTGGTATTCGACCCCGATCGTTCGCGGCGCTGCGGCGTGCCTCCTGGCGCTTTGCGCGCCGGCCCTGTCCAGCGCGCAGGCTGCACCGGCGTCATCGGGCGCGCCGCACGCCAAAGCGGTCACGATCGTGATCTTCGAGAACCGCGACTTCTCCGCCATCGTGGGCGCCAGGGACGCGCCGTATCTCAACGCCGCGCTCGTGCCGCGCGCCGCTGTGATGACCAACAGCCACGCGACCGCGCACCCGAGCGAGCCCAACTACGTCGAGCTCTTCTCCGGCAACGTGCAGGGCGTGACGGGCGACGAGTGCCCGGTGACGTCGAGCGCGCCCAACATTGCGACCCAGCTCCTGGCCGCGCGCCTCACCTTCCGCGGGTTCGCGGAGGCGCTGCCTAACGCTGGATTCTCGGGGTGCGAGGGGAGCAAGGGGTTGTATCGCCGGAAGCACAACCCGTGGGCGGATTTCACCAACGTGCCGGCGGCGCTCAACCAGCCGTACAAATGGGCGCCGGCGTCGCTCGCGTTCGTCGTGCCCAACATGTGCAACGACATGCACGATTGCAGCACGACGGTGGGCGACACGTGGATGAAGCAGCACCTGCCGGCGATCATGAAGTGGAACGCCGCGCACGATGGGCTGCTCATCATTACGTGGGACGAAGCGGCGCCCGACGCCGATGGGACGAACCACATCGCGACGCTGCTCATCGGGCCGATGATCAAACCCGGGCGCTACGACCAGCACATCGATCACGACGACGTGCTGCGCACCGTCGAGCAGATCTATGGATTGCCGTGCATCGCTAACGCGTGCGGGAAGACGGGCATCACCGGCGTGTGGCGGTGACGGCTCTTGCTCCTCGTTAGTTCGCGGTGGTGGCTGGCGCTGGTGCGCATCGAGGGCTTCCTCGAAGAACGATCACAATGGCGAGCGCAGTTCTTTGCTTTTAAAAAGCGGTTCTTCAGGAATTTCCGGGAAGGGGTAGCGCGTGTCAGACAGCGGAGGCGGACACGCGAGCACGACTGAGCTCTCGTGAATCCGCCTCCGCCGATGATGAGAGTCTCACGACTGTGAGCGCGGACAGGGCCGGACACGAACGGACACGACAAGACCGTGTTGTTTGCTTTCGAGCGCTGACATCTCGAACAGTTACCAATTAAGTCCGCCTTGTCCGGCCGTTGTCCCGGTGTGTCCGCTCTCAACTCGTCGATGCTTGTCAGACAGTGGAGGCGGACCCGCAGCCGTTGATCGATGCCATGGCGATACCCTCCGCTCGCCTTAGCATGTCATATCATCCCCGACCTGTCACCGCATTTTTCTCTTAGCCGTTAGGCAACGGACTCTCTCCCGCGCAGCACGATCGTCGGCGTCTGGATCTCCATACCATCGGCATCCAATATCGGCACGTGCTCGGCCCCGACGAGCGTCAGGCTTTGCTGCCCGAAGCGGAGCGCGTGGCCTGCACACGCGCCCATGAACAGCGGGATCGCGACGAAGACGAGCGGGAACCACGAGAGCTGCCGGATCAAGAAGCCCTGGCTCGGGCTGGCCGGATTGATGTAAGCCGTGACGTTGTCGCCGACGGCAAACCGCCGGCGAATTCCGTCCGCCCAACCATAGCTGCTCGACATCGTGATGATCGTGGTGCCGGTGGCGAGCACGATGTCGCCCTGCGCACGACGGTACGCGTACCACACCACCGGCCGGTATGTCGTGCTTCCGTTATTGTCCTTCGAGCTGATTAGATCGGTCTGCGTGATGCGTGCGCGCACGGGCTGCCACGTGAGGTAGCGGCGCACCTGCTGGGCATAGATGAAGAGGCCGGCTGCCACGAAGATGCCGATGATCGGGAACAGCAGCGTGCGCGCCGTGCGCGCTCCCGACGCGGCGCGTTGGGCAGCGGCGGCGTCAGCGTCGCGCGCGTCGCCGTGCAGTGCATGCCAACCAGCGAATGCGCGCACCGCCGCCACGCAGTTGCCCTGTCGCTTGAGATCCCCGGTATAAACCGACGTCCACGGCGTGCGCGTCCCGTCTTTCATCACGAACACCGGGCGGTACACCGGCGTCCGCTGGTTGCCGCGGTCGGTGCTCATCATCGTTTTCTCGAGCGCGGCGTCCGAGATGTCCGACCAGGCGTACGTGTCCGTGCCCGGCTGCACGAGGCGACGGTGCTGAAGCGTGACCGTGTGCGTGCCCTTGTCGAACGTGCAGAGCAAGTCGCCCGCGAGCACCACCATCGCGAGGCCCGCCATTCCGAACGATCCACCCACCACGACCGCGACCCACGCGTTGTGCTCGCCCAGGTGGCCGTGCGTGATGTACCAGAGGATGCCGAAGCCTAACGCAGCGAAGAGGACGCCCATGGCCCGCAGGCCCCAGGGTCCCTGGTGCAGCACCAGCCGGTTGTCGTCATGGACGGTGATCTGCATGGCGCGCTCGAGGGGAGGTTCCTCGTTTCGACGCCCGGCAGAAGGGGACGCAACGTGCAAAGACGGACAAAGCGCGGACGCGGCCGGATTGAGCGGACCGCGCCAATCGGCGCGGCGTGAGGGCCATGCTCGCCCGCGCGATCCGGCACTAGGCGTCTCGCAACGCGATCATCGGATCCACCCGCGTGGCCCGGCGCGCCGGGACCAGACACGCCAGCGCCGCGATGCCGCAGAACAGGGCGGCGACGCCGAGGAACGTGATCGGGTCGGTTGCATTGACCTCGAACAGGAACCGCGACAGGAGCCGCGTGAGCACCAGCGCCGCCGCGGCGCCCACCACCAGACCGACGGCGACCAGCCGCAGGCCCTGCCGCACCACCATGCCGCGCACGCCGCCCGGCTGCGCGCCTAACGCAATGCGAATCCCGATCTCCCGCGTGCGGCGGCTCACCGTGAACGCGATGACGCCCGCGAGGCCCGCGGCCGTAATCACGAGTGCCACCAGCGCGAACGCGCCGACCAGCAGCATCGTGATGCGCGGTGTGGCGACCACGTCGCCGCGCATCTTCGCCAGGGTTTGGACTTCGGTCACCGGTTGTGCCGGGTCCAGGTCGTGCGTGATGGCGCGCACGTCGCGCGCCGCGAGCGCCGCGTCGCCGCGCGTGCGCACGAGCACGCGCATGTCACTGGTGGTACTCAGGGTGAACGGCGCATACAGTGCCGGCATCTCCGGCTGCGCCGGCCCGTATTGCGTCACGTCGGCGACGATGCCCACGACCGTGACCCAGCTCTTGCCGTCGTCGAAGGTTAGCCGTGCCCCAACGGGATTGGCTGCGCCCCAGTAGCGGCGGGCCGCGGTCTGATTGATCACCACGGGCTCGTTCGCCGTGTCGCGGTCCATCGCCGTGAACACTCGGCCGGTCACGAGGGCAATGCCGAGGACGCGGAAGTAGTCGGTCGACGCGATGCGCACGTCCATGGTCGGCATGGACTGGCCCGTGCCGACCGGGCGGCCGTCGATGCGGAACGGCGCGTTGTTCGGCTGTCCCTCGTTCATCGGCGACGCGTTCGACACCGCGACGCCGGTCACGCCCGGGCGCGCGCCCAGCCGATCGATGAACGCCTCCTCGAAGTTCCGGACCAACGAACCGGTCTTGTATTTTGTCCAATCGAGATCGATGCGCGCCGTGAGCACGTTGGCCGGATCGAATCCCGGATCCACGCGCTCGAGGTTCACGAAGCTCCGCAGCATCAGTCCGGCGCCCACGAGCAGCATGAACGCGATCGACACCTGCGCGGAGATGAGCGCGCCGCGCAGGCGCATGCGCGTACCGCCTAACGTGGAGGCGTTGCCGTCCTCCTTGAGGCCGCTCGCGAGATCGCGGCGGGACGTGAGCGCGGGGACCAGTCCCAGGCAGATCCCGGTGAGTGCCGACACGGCGAACGCGAACGCGAGCACGCGGGCATCCATCCCGATCTCGGCGGCCCGCGGCGTGAAGAGGGCGGTGAACGACCGGAGCACGCCCAACAGGCCGTAGGCGACGGCCAAGCCTAACGCACCGCCGACGACGGCGAGGATCGTGCTCTCGGTTACGAGCTGGCGCGCGATCCGGCGGCGGCCCGCGCCGAGCACGGCGCGCAGCGCCATCTCGCGCTCCCGGCGCAGCTCGCGGGCCAGCGTGAGGTTGGCGACGTTGGCGCACGCGATGAGCAGCACGAACGCCGCCGTCGCCAGCAGCACGAGCAGCGTGGGACGCGCGCCGCGCGTGATCTCGTCGCGGTACATCTGGGCCGCGATCGCGAGGCGGTCGCCCGCGCGATACGCGTCGGGATATTCGCGGTGGAGACGCGCCGCCACGCCGGAGACGTCGACGCTCGCCTGCGCCAGCGTGACGCCGGGCTTGAGCCTGCCTAACAGCGTGACCATGCGGGCGGTGCGGGACTCGAGCACGTGCGCCGACATGCGGAACGGGCAGGACGACACCGGCATGTAGATGTCGTTGTGGTCGGGGTCCTGCGGCAGGAAGGGCAGCACGCCGATCACCGTGTGCACCCGATCGTTCATGGTGAACGTCCGGCCGACGATCGTGGGATCGCCGCCCAGCGCGCGCTGCCAGAATTCGTAGCTGAGCACGATCACCGGCGCCGCGCCGGGCTGGTCTTCGCCCGAACGGAACGTGCGGCCGAGCAGCGGCTTCACGCCTAACACATTGAAGAAGCCCGCCGAGACCACCCCCGTCTGGACACGCAGCGGCTCCGCGCGCCCCAACAGCGTGAAGGCCATCGTGTGATACTCGGCGATGGCATCGAAGGCGTGCGTTTGGGATTCGTAGTCCGTCACTTCCATCGGCGAGAAGCCGACGTCGGGGATGGCGCCGGCGTTGGCCGGCTGCGACACGTGGACCAGGCGGTCGCCGTAGGCGTAGGGCAGCGGCCGCAGCAGCACGCCGTCGATCACGCTGAAGATGGCGGTGGTGGCGCCGATGCCTAACGCAAGCGTGAGGAGCGACGCGATCGTGAAGGCGGGGGCGCGGCGCAGCGTGCGCGCGGTGAAGCGGACATCCTGCCAGAGCGTGTGCATGAATTCCGTCCTCGCGCGTTGGCGCGTGCGGTGCCCTTGTTCCGTGAGGCAATCGGCGCGCACCGCCGACAGGTCGCCGAATACGGCGACCGCCTCGCGGCGCGCGTCGGCCGGGCTCTTGCCCAACGCGACGAGCTCGCGGGTGCGCATCTCGATGTGAAACGCCAGCTCGCGGTCGACGTCCCGCGTGATGCCCCGACGGCCGGCGGAGAGGTGAAAGGCGCGCTTCATCGCCGAACCGGTGGCTCAGGCGGGCGACGCATTGAGCGCCGCCGACACCGCGAGCGTGTACCGCGTCCACCGAAGCACCTCCGCTTGCAGGTGCTTCCGGCCCGCGCTCGTGAGCGTGTAGTACTTGGCTTCGCGGCCGGTCTCGGAAATGCCCCACTCCTCCTCGAGCAATCCTTTGCGCTCGAGCCGGTGGAGCGCCGGATACAACGCGCCTTCCTGCACCTGCAACGCCTCGCGCGTCGTGTCGCGAATCCATTTGCCCACGCCGTACCCGTGATTGGGTCCCCACGTGAGCGCCTTGAGGATCAGCACGTCGAGCGTGCCGGTGTAGAGGTCACTCCCCGCCATGTTCGTACGCCCCGGTATGCCCAGTTGATCGTACTACGAGACCGCTGCCTTCCGGGTTACACGATGGTGACGTACACCTAAGTGAACAAGGGATTTGACGCGCTTCGCACAATGGCAGGGAAGCGCTCGCTTGCGCTCGCTGCGGGAAGCGCTGCGCTGGGGGAAGGGGGAAGCGGCGGGCTACGCCGCCTGAGGGTATGGAAGAACATCAGTGATCCGTGGACGGAGAGCACCGAGTAGTCTGCACGAACACCGATTCGTAGGGCGCGTGGACTATTGATGTTGTTCCTCACCCTCAGGCGGCGTAGCCCGCCGCTTCCCCCTTCCCCCAGCGCAGCGCTTCCCGCAGCGAGCGCAAGCAAGCGCTTCCCTCTACTCGTACATCGCCTCGGGGTCGGCCTTGGCGAGCTCGACCAGGAAGCCGGCGATCTCCTTGCACGCCGCGTCGAAAAACCGGCGGCCCTTGTCCGCCGTCGCCTTGGCTGGATTCCCGACGCCGGTATCGTCGGTGACGTGGGTCCAACGGCGCGGCGCCCAGGCCCAACCCTCGCGCAGGCCGCGCACGCTGAAGCGCCGCGCCGCACCGGCACCGGCTTCCGTGAGCGGCCGCACGAGCTCGGGCACCAGCGCCATCATCGTGCTCGTCTCGAGCTCGCCGGCGTGGTCGCCCGGCTCATCGAAGTACGTCTTGGGATCGACGCACGCGTACCAGTTGACCGCGCAGAGAAATACCGGGGTCGATGGCTGCAGCTCGCGGATCATCGGCCGAAAGTCGTTGCCGCCATGACCGTTCAGCACCACGAGCTTGCGCACGCCGTGCGGCGCCAGGCTGCGCACGACGTCGCCCAACACGAGCGACTGCGTGCTCGGGTTCATGTTCACGCAGCACGCGACGTCCAACTGGCCGGTGTTCACCCCGAACGGAATGGCGGGCAGCACGACCACCCGCGCTCCTTCGCCCCAGGCCATGCGCGCCGACTCGGCTGCGACAGCCTCGGATTCGATGACGTCGGTGGCATAGGGCAGATGTGTGTTGTGGGCTTCGGTGGCGCCCCACGGCAGCACGGCCACTTCGTAGGCGGCATCGCGCACCGTGGTCCACGTGGACTCGCCAAGGATGTACGGTCGGCCGGTCACTGGTCGTCGTTGGGAGAAGGGAGATCGAAGATGTTGTGCGTCGCGCAAGCCCGCCACGGAGCCCAAGTGCATCTTGACTCCGGGCCAAGACGTGCGCACGCTTTTGAGCGACCTTCGCGGCTCACGTGCGGGCCGCGAGATTAGGATGCGATGCAGCAGCGGAGGGTAGTTGGCAATGGATGAGGTGACGCTTGCCCAGCGTACGCCTGCGGGCCCGCCGGACGGCGGCAAGTACGTCTATTGCATTGTGCGCACGGACGCACCGTGCGACTTCGGCGTGATCGGCATGGGTGGGGAAGGGAGGCGCGTCTACACGGTCCACCACAAGGATCTCGCCGCTGTGGTCAGCGACACGCCGATCGTGATCTACGACCCGACGCGCGAAAACGTGCTCGCGCACGAGTTCGTGAACGAGACGGTGATGCGCGAGCACACGGTGATCCCCATGTCCTTCGGCACCGTGTTTCGCTCCGAGGATGACGTGACGGAGCTGCTGCGCTCGACCTATCAGGCGTTCAGCGACGTGCTGGACAAGATGCGCGACAAGATCGAGTTCGGTCTCAAGGTGTTGTGGGACCGCGAACAGGTCATCGCGACGCTGGAGCGGACGAACGAGGAGATTGGCCGCCTCAAGGAAGAGATCGAGAACAACGCGCAGAGCTCGACCTACTTCGCGCGCGTTCAGTTAGGCCGGCTCGTCGAATCGGCGCTGGAGGAAGCCGGCAATGCATTCGTCTCGGACGTGCACGAATCGCTGCGCCCCGTGTCCGTCGCCAGCCGCAGCAGCAAACCCATCGGCGACCGCATGATCATGAACGCGGCGTTTCTCGTCGAGCGCTCGGCGAGCGAACGGTTCGACGAGACGGTGCGCGAGCTGAGCCACCGCCACGAGGGCTTGTTGACGTTCAAGTACACGGGTCCCTGGCCGCCGTACAACTTCGTGAACATCAAGCTCAAGCTCGAGCGCGCGGACTAACGGACGATGGGCCTGCTGTCGAAGCTCCTCACGTTCCCTGTCTCGGGGCCCATCGCCGGCATCCGCTGGTCGCTGGAGATGGTGGAGCGCACCGCGCGCGAGGAGATGACGGACGACACCGCGATCAAGGAGGAACTGATGGAGCTGCAGCTCGCGCTCGAGAGCGGCGAGATCGACGACGCCGTGTACCGGTCGCGCGAAGCGGATCTGATGGCGCGGCTGCGCGACGTCCGCTACTGGCGCGAGCAGTTCGGCATGGGCGTCTCAGGCGGGCCCGTCCGCGTGCAGCGCGACGAGGACGAGCGCTGAGCGCGTCGGTCCTGTATGCCTACGGGGCCGTGCGTCCCGCCGCGCCGATCGCGCGGGCGCCGAGCGGGCTGGACGACTCGGCGGTGACGCTCGAGCAGAACGCGGGTGGCGTGGTTGCCGCACTAGTGTCGCGCGTCGACGCAGCGGTCTATGCCGCCGGCGCGATGCCATCGCGCGCGAGCGACGTCGACTGGGTCGGTCCCCGCGCCGTCGCGCACGACGCCGTGCTCAGTTGGGCGAGCGAAGCCGGCGGCGTCGTGCCCTTTCCGATGTTCACGCTGTTCGCGTCGGCGGAGTCGGTGCGCGCGATGCTGCGCGAGCGCGAAGCGGTGCTCGACGATCTCCTCGCGCGTGTTGCGCCGTGCCAGGAGTGGACCGTTCGCCTCTTCCGCCTCGACGACCGCGCCATCGCCGCGTTAGGCATCACGAGCCCGGCCATCGCCGAGCTCGCGGCGCGGGCGCGGACGGCGGCGCCGGGCCAGCGCTATCTGCTCGAGCGCAAGGCCGACGAGGTGCGCGGCGTGGAGCTCCGCCGCGTGAGCCTCGAATCCGCGCGCGAGGCGTTCGACGCGCTGTCTGCGTTAGGCGAGCGCGCCGTCCGCGACGCGCTGCCCGCGGCCCCATCGGGTGCGCAGCCGGCCGGCGTCGCGGTGCTCGATGCGTCGTACCTCGTGCGCCGCGACCGCGTGGAGGCGTTTCGCGCCGCGGCCGGCGAGCTCGCCGCCAGGTTCGAGCCGCGCGGCCTGCGCGTCGAGCTGAGCGGCCCCTGGCCGCCCTATCACTTCGTGCGCGACGACGCGTGACCGACGACGAGCTCGAGCTCACCGGCGATGACCGGCTCGTGCTGGGCGACCTCCTGAACCACGTGCTCGACAAGGGCATCGTGATCAGCGGCGACGTCACCATCGCGGTCGCCGACATCGACCTCATCCGCGTTGGGTTAGGCATCTACATCACCGCGATCCAGTCCGAGCTCGATCACGCGGCGGAGCGCGCCGCGCCCGATGCCGACGTACCTGTATTGCATCATCCCCGCGGGGTATGACGCGCCCGCCGCATCCCGGCGCGGTGTGGACGCCGCGCCGGTGCGCGAGCTGTGCGCGAGCGGGCTCGCCGCCTGGGTGAGCCACGTCCCCGACATGGTCGTTGCGCCGAGCGTGACCCGGGCACGCGCGCACGACGACGTGGTGCGGGACGCGATGGCGCGGGCCACGCCGGTGCCGGCTCGTTTCGGGCAGGTGCTCGCCGGCGACACGGCCGTCGCCGCGCTACTCGCCGAGCGACGCGAGTCGCTGCTCGAGTCGCTCGAACGCGTGCGCGGCTGCGTGGAGATGACCGTCCGGGTCCTGCTCGCCGGACACGGAGCCGCACCGGGTCCGGCGCCGCGCGAGTCGGGGAGCGCCTACCTGCGATGGGTTCGCGAGCGACAGCAGGTGCGCCAGGCCGTTTCGGATCAGGCCGAATTCTTGCGGAGAGGCGTCGCCCGAGCGGTGGAGGAAGCAGGCGTGGTTCGCGAAATCAGGTGGGCGACCGTAGCACCCGGGGCGCGCTCGTTGGAAGCGGCGCACCTGGTGCCGCGTGCCCTCATCGGCCGGCACCGTGAGGTCGTGCGGACGACGGTGGAGCGGGACCATCACATGAAGGTGATGTTGTCGGGACCCTGGGCGCCGTACACGTTTTGCGCGGCCGGACATGAGTAGCGGCAGCGACCGATCGAACGGCGCTGTTCCGGCGCCGCGTGCCGATGTGAGCGAGGGAAGCGTCAATGCTTTCGAGGCGGAGCTCCGCGCGGTCGCGCGGGCACTGCCCGACCGGATCGAGGCGGACCCCGACCACGTCGAAAGCGGGCTCGCGCGGCTCGTCTTGACACTGGTTGAACTGTTGCGGAATGTGTTGGAGCACCAAGCCATACGGCGGATGGACGGCGGCTCGCTGTCCGACGAGCAGATCGAGCGTTTGGGCCTTTCGCTCATGCGGTTGAACGAGCGGATGGCCGAGCTCAAGACTGCCTTTCACGTCACCGACGACGACCTGAACATCGACCTCGGCCCGTTAGGCCGGCTCCGATGAGACGGCGCGGCGGTGCACGCGAGCGCGGCATGTGCCTGACGGACACCGACACGGGAGCACAACGGAGTGCCCGAGCATATCGCACCGACGAAGAGCCACGGCTTGGTCGAGGTCCTCGACCGCGTCCTCGACAAGGGTCTCGTGATCGCCGGCGACATCAAGATCAACCTCGCCAACGTGGAGCTGCTCACCATCCAGGTGCGCCTCCTCGTCTGTTCCATCGACAAGGCCGAGCAGATCGGCTTGAACTGGTGGCGATACGACCCACGCCTAACGGGAGTCGTCACGCCGCCGTACGCGAGCGCCGGCGATTCCCTCGAGAACCGGCTGGCGCGCATCGAACGCCGCCTCGACGCGCTGGTTGCACCGGGGCAGTCCGCGAATCCGCACCCGCCGCGTACGGGCGCCGAACCTTCTTCCTCCGCGGAGTGAGCTAGCCATGGCAGTCGAGCGTTCGCCCGGTGGCAGTTCCCTCATCGACGTGCTCGATCGCGTCCTCGACAAAGGCATCGTCATCGATGCCTGGGTGCGCGTGTCGCTCGTCGGCATCGACCTCGTGACCGTCGAGGCGCGCGTCGTCGTCGCCTCCATTGATACCTACCTCAAGTACTCGGAAGCGGTCGGACTCACCGCCTCCGGCTCGCGTCCGCGCGAGCTGGCCGGGTCGCTCGTCGAAACCGAGCTCGAACGCGTGCAACGCGAAAACCACGAGCTTCGCCTGCGCCTCGAACAGCTGAACGCGCCGGACCGCATCGTGTGAGGTCATGAACCCTCCTGGCTCGTCGGAGGGTCGGCGTACGGACCCTCCCGACTATCTGCCGACGCTGGTAGAAGCGCCAGATTTTCCCGCCGCTGCTCTCTTTGCGCTGACGGAATTGGCGCGCCTGGCCCGGGCCGACCGCGGCGTCCTGTTGTTCATTGACCAGCCTGTCGAGAATCTCGTCGCCGAGTGTGAGCTGGATGCCGCACCGGGCGGCACCTACGCGCCCCTCCCGTTAGGCGACCTGTCCAATCCGTGGGTGGCGGCCGCCCTCGCCATGCGGCCCGCGCGATCCCGGCGCGACGAGCCGTCCGCCCGGCTCCCGTTCGTCGACTGGATCGCCCTGCCACTCCCGCAGACCTACGTGCGCGGCGCGCCGGTCCCGCTCCAGCCGCGCCACGCCGCCGAGATCCTCCGCGCAAATGGCGCCGAGCTCGTCCCGCATGTCGCCCGGCCGGGCCAGTCGCCGGCCGGCGTCGTCGTGCTCGACGCCTCGAAGCTTCCCGACGAGGCGGCCGACCAGCTCGTGCGCCTCGCCTCGCTGAGCGGCCCGGTGCTCAGCCGCCTGGCGGCGATCAGCAACTCGCGGCGCGAGAACGACCACCTCCGCCAGGTGTCGGGTCGCCTCACGCTCATGCTCAACGCGCTGCCCGATCCGGTCGTGATCACGGACTCGGCCAACAACATCCTGGTGCAGAATCAGCGCGCCGAGCACTTGTTGGCCGCGCGAGACTCGGACTCGCCGGGCCGGCGGCGCGCGCTCGAGCTGAACAACCTGCTCTTCACGTCGGGCCTCGCCCGCGCGGTAATGACGGCGGATGCGCGCACGGCGCCGCGCGAGCTGACGCTCGTCGACCCGCTCGAGGGCGTCGAGCTGCTGTTCGAGCTCCTCTCCCGTCCGTTAGGCGGAAACGGCGAGGGCGAAGGCGCGGTGTTGTCGGTGCTGCGCGACGTCACCGACCTGCGCCGCGCCGCCGAAGAGCTCGAGCACCAGGTGAAGCGCGGACGCCAGGCCGAAGTGCAGGCCACCAAAGAACGCGATCGCCTCAACCTGATCCTGGCCAACGTCGCCGATCCGATCTTGGTCACCGACGACCGCGCCAAGATCCTGCTCATGAACGAGAAGGCCGAGCAGTTGTTCGACGTCGGCGGCACCACCGACACCTACGACTACCGCGTCAAGCAGGCTGCGTTAGGCAACGACACCAAGTTCTCCGCCTTCGTGGGCGAGTTCGCGCTGTCCCCCGAGCGCGACCGCCACGAGCGCATGACCCTCGTGCGGCCGGAGGACGGCGCGTTGCTGCCGGTCGAGGTCGTGTCGGGCAAGATCAACAACGACCGCGGGGAGGCGGTGGCCATCGTGTCGGTGCTGCACGACCTCACGAAACAGGTCGAGAACGAGCGCCTGTACCGCGAAGTCAAAGCGGCCTCCGACGAGCTGGAAGCCCGCGTGCGCGCGGCCACGAGCGATCTCGCCTCGCAGAACGAGCGGCTCAAGTGGCAATCCGGCGAGCTCGAGAAGGCGAACAAACTCAAGTCCGATTTCCTCGCGAGCATGTCGCACGAGCTGCGCACCCCGATCAACGCGATCATGGGACACGCGTCGCTCATGATCGATCAGATACACGGGACGCTCAACGACCGCCAGCGCGATGCCCTGCGCCGCATCCGCGCCGCCGCCCAGGACCTGCTCACGCTCATCAACGACCTGCTCGACCTCGCGCGCATCGAAGCCGGTAAGATGCCGGTCACATACGAGCGCGTGGATCCGCGCATCGTGATCGCCGAGATCCACCAGCAGGTGGAACCCATGGTGCAGAAGCGCGGCCTCACGTTCGCGTCGAGCGTGTCGGAGGAGTGCCGAGACATCGAGACCGACCGACAGAAGTTCAAGCAGATCCTGCTCAACCTGATCTCGAACGCGATCAAATTCACGCCGCGCGGCGGCATTACGGTCACGGTGTGCGTCGAGCGCGGCGACGAGCTACGCGTCGACGTGACCGACACGGGCATCGGCATCAAGGGCAGCGACCTGGAGATGATCTGGGAGGACTTCCGCCAGGTGGACCAGTCCATGACCCGCGAAGTGGGCGGGACGGGCCTGGGGCTCAGCATCGTCCGCAAGCTGCTCGACCGGTTAGGCGGCCGCGCGTCCGTGGTCAGCACCTATGGCGCGGGCACCACCTTCACCCTCGTATTCCCGCTCACCCGAGAGGGGCGCCGCGAGGAAGCCGCCGAACCCGCCCTCCCGGCCGCGGGCTGATATCCGGCATGAAACGTGGCGCCCCGCGCCGCGTCTTTTGCTCATGGAATCGCGCCGTCTGTCGGCAAGCGTGCCGGCCCGGCGGGCACCTGCGTGGTGGCAGGATTGGGGGAACGCGCTCCCCGTGTTGGCCATCGCGTACTGCCTGTCGTACGTCATCTGGAAGGCGTCCGGACCCAGAGACGACCTGGCCACCCACGTCATAGCCCGGCTGGTTTTCCTCCCCCTCAACGCCGGGACTGCATTGCTGGCGTGGCGTGCCGCCAACCGGCACGCACACGACCCGCGCACCCAGCGTGCGCTCCGGATCATCACGGTCGCGTTCCTGTGCGTCCTCGCGGGCAACATCGTCTCGTTCTACGTCGGGATGATCATGGACGGCGATCCGGGCGTGAGCTGGATCAACGTCTTCTACTTCCCCGTCTATCCGCTGCTGCTCACCGGCTTGCTCTCCTTCCCGCTCACCCGGCGTAGCGAGCACGAAAACCGGAAATTCCTCATGGACGCGGCGGCGGTGCTCGTCGGCGGCGGGACCGCGATCTGGTTCTTCGTCCTTCGCCCGACGACGCAAGCCAATGCTCTTGGACCGCTCGCCAGCGCGATTGCGCTCGCCTATCCGTTAGGCGACATCCTGCTCCTCACCGGGCTCACAGCGTTCCTCATGCGCCGGCCGCCGGAAAGCCGGGGCGGGGCGCGCGCGTGGTTCGTGTTTGGGGTCACGATATACGCTGTCTCCGACCTGGCCAACGACCTCGAATTCCTCAACGTCGGGTGGTTCGGGCTCACCTCCACCGACGTGGTTTACCTCGGCGCGTACTGCGTCCTCATGGCGTCGCTCGCGCACTTCACGTGGCCAGCCGCTGAGGTGCAGGCCGAGGAGAAGCTGCCCGCGGTTCAGCCGTTCAGCCCGTTGCCGTACGTCGCCGGCGCCTTCCTGTTTGGCCTCGTCCTCGTCGTTGGGATTCGCTCGTGGCCGACGCCGCTCAGCGTGCTCTCCATCGGCGCGATGTGCA
Source organism: Gemmatimonadaceae bacterium (assembly GCA_036376535.1). GTDB lineage: Bacteria > Gemmatimonadota > Gemmatimonadetes > Gemmatimonadales > Gemmatimonadaceae > JADGGM01. Next base: position 24,553 of record DASVAC010000154.1, read on the forward strand.
CGACGGCGTTTCTGGTGGTGAGGCAGCTGGCCGCTGTCCACGAGAACGCGCGCCTGGTCGGCGAGCGAGCGGCGCGCGAGAACGAGGCTCGGTTCCGCGCGCTGGTGCAGCACTCGACGGACGTCATCGCGATCGTCGACGTCGACGGCGTGATCCGATTCCTGAGTCCGTCGGTGACGCGGATTTTTGGGTACGTGCCGGAAGATCTGATCGGCCGCAAGGTGACCGAGTTCCTGCACCACGACAGCGCGCGCGACGCCGTCAGCCTGCTCGTGTCCGCGGCCGCAAACCCTGGCGCGACGGCGCCCGCCGAGTGGAAGATGCGGCACCGCGACGGCCGCCTGTTGAGCGTCGAGACCGTGGGCACCAACCTGCTCTCGGAGCCGACGGTGGGCGGCATCGTGCTCAACACGCGCGACATCAGCGAGCGCAAGGCGCTGGAGAAGCAGCTCACGCACCAGGCCTTCCACGACCCGCTCACCAATCTCGCCAACCGCGTGCTCTTCCTGGACCGCGTGAGCCACGCGCTGGCGCTCGTGCGACGGCACGATCAGATGCTCGCGGTGTTGTTCGTGGACCTCGACGGGTTCAAGACCATCAACGACAGCCTGGGCCATGCGGCGGGTGACCGCCTGCTGGCGGTGGTCGCACAGCGCCTCCAGACGTGCGTGCGCACGTCGGACACGGTCGCTCGGTTAGGCGGCGACGAGTTCGCGCTGCTCATCGAAGATGCGACTGACGATCACGCGGCCTCGGACGTGGCGGAGCGGATCGCGGCGAGCGTACGGCATCCGATCCTGCTCGAGGGCAAGGAAGTGTTCATGACCGCGAGCATCGGGATTGCGACGGCGAAGGACGAGGGCAGTGCGTCCGACCTGCTGCGCAACGCAGACATGGCGATGTACGTGGCCAAGAGCCACGGCAAGGCGCGGTGGGAGCGGTTCGAGCCCGGCATGCATGCCAAGGCGCTCGAGCGGCTCGATCTCGAGGCCGAGCTCCGGCACGCGCTCGACCGCGGCGATCAGTTCGTGCTGCTGTATCAACCCATCGTGCAGCTGCAGACCGGCGAGGTGAAGGGCATCGAGGCGCTCGTCCGGTGGAATCACCCGCAGCGCGGCACGCTCACGCCGGCGCAGTTCATCCCGCTCGCCGAGGAGACGGGCCTGATCGTGTCGTTAGGCAGGTGGGTGTTGCGCGAGGCGTGCCGGCAGGCGCAGGTGTGGCAGGCCACGCGCACCAACGGCGCGCCGCTCACGCTCACGGTGAACGTGTCGGGCTACCAGCTCCAGTACGACGGCGTGGTGGCCGACGTGCGCGCGGCGCTCGCCGACAGCGGGCTCGATCCGCGCAACCTGGTGCTCGAGATCACCGAGAGCGTGCTGATGCAGCAGAACGAGACGATTCTCGAGCGGCTGCGTGCGCTCAAGGCCGTGGGCGTTCGGCTCGCCATCGACGACTTCGGCACCGGCTACTCATCGCTCGGCTACCTGCAGCGGTTCCCGATCGACATCCTCAAGATCGACAAGGCCTTCGTCGATGACATCGGCGCCACCGGCGCCGAGCCGGCGCTGGTGCGGGCGATCATTGCGTTAGGCGACACGCTGCAGCTGCAGACCATCGCCGAGGGCATCGAGCTGCGCCAGCAGTGGCACGGCCTGCGCGAGCTCGGCTGCGAAATGGGGCAGGGCTTTCTCTTTGCCCGCCCGGTGACCGTCGGCCAGATCGACGCGCTCCTCGCCGGCCATGGCGTGAAGTCGCAGGTCGCGCTGCTGCCGAGCGACAGCCCCGCGCCGCTAACAGCGAGGGAATAGGGAAGCGCTCGCTTTGCTCGCTTGGAGGGAAGCGCTGCGCTTTGGGAATTGGGGAGCGGAACAACATCAATGCTCTACGCGACTGGAGTGCCGTGCGCGAGGCCGCGATGTCGTGCACTCCATCCAGAGGCAACTGATGTCCTTCCACTCCCAAGGCGGCGTCGCCGCCGCTTCCCCAAGCGGAGCGCTTCCCCACGCGAGCGTGAGCGAGCGCTTCCCCATTCCCTGTCGTTTGCTCTGCCCGGTGCCTAGCTTCTGGACATTCCGAGTCGGCCGGCGCGCGCACGTCGCGCGCTCTAACTCCACGGGAGAGTCCGGATGCCTTGCCGCCGCGTTGCCCGCTCCGCTTCGCTAGGCGCGATTGTCGCCGCGCTCCTCGCCGTGCCCGCCGCGGCGCAGATGGCGAACGAACGGCTGCACTACCCGGATACCCACCGCGACAGCACCGTCGACGACTACTTCGGCGCCAGGGTCCCCGCCCCGTACCGCTGGATGGAAGACGACAACAGCGCCGAGGTGGCGAAGTGGGTCGAGGAAGAGAACGCGGTCACGGCGGCGTACATGGACAAGGTGCCGCTTCGCGATGCGTTCAAGAAGCGCCTAACGGAACTCTGGAACTACGAGAAGGTCGGCGTCCCGTACCGCCAGGCCGGGCACCTCTTCTACGCCAAGAACTCCGGACTCCAGAACCAGAGCGTCCTGTACGTGCAGGACAGCATGGACAGTGCGGCCCGCGTCATGCTCGACCCGAACGCGCTGTCGCCCGACGGATCGACGGCGCTCGCGACGTCGTCGGTGTCGCCCGATGGCCAGTATCTGGCCTACGGCCTGTCGCAGGGCGGGTCCGACTTCGAGGAGCTGCACGTGCGCGCGCTGCGCGACGGCCGCGACCTGCCCGACACCGTGCACTGGGTCAAGTTCTCGGGCATCTCGTGGACGGCCGACAACAAGGGCTTCTTTTATTCGCGATTCCCGGCGCCCGCGACCGGCCAGGCGCTGTCCACGGCGGCCGTGAACCAGAAGGTCTACTATCACGCGTTAGGCACGCCGGACAGCACCGACAAGCTCATCTACGCCCGGCCGGACCTGCCCGACTGGTACATCATGTCGTCGACCACCGACGACGGGCGCTTCGCGTTCATCACGCTGGTCCACGGCACCGACACGAAGAACCAGGTCTTCTACATGGACCTGAAGAACGGCGCGCACCCCGATCTGTCGGCGCCGCTCGTCGCGCTCGTCTCGCGGGGCGACGCCGAATACGCTCCGTTAGGCAATGACGGCGACACCGTGTTCGTGCAGACCACGAACCAGGCGCCGAACCGCCGCATCATCGCGATGGTCCTGCCCGACACGTCCCGCGCACACTGGCGCACGGTCGTCCCCGAACAGAAGAACGTGCTCGAGGGGTCGACACTCGCCGGCGGACACGTCGTGGCCCAATACCTCGAGGACGTGAAGAGCACCCTCGTGATCTACGGCACCGACGGGTCCCGACAGGGCACGGTCGCGCTCCCGGGCATCGGTACGGTGGGCGGCCTCTCCGGCCGCATGGACACGCCGGAGCTGTTCTACGGTTTCTCGTCGTTCCTCTTCCCGGCCACCGTCTTCCGCTACGACTTCACCACCAAGCGCAGCGAGCCGTTCCAACCGCCGCACGTCGCATTCGACGCGAGCGCGTACGAGACGAAGCAGGTGTTCTATCGATCCAAAGACGGCACGCGCGTCCCGATGTTCATCACGGCGAAGAAGGGCATCAAGCTCGACGGCTCGCACCCGACCGTGCTCTACGCATACGGCGGCTTCAACATCAGCGTGACACCATCGTTCAGTCCGACGACGGCCGTATGGCTGGAGCACGGCGGCATCTACGCCGTGGCGAGTCTGCGCGGCGGCGGCGAGTACGGCGAGGCGTGGCACCACGCGGGCATGCTCGACAAGAAGCAGAACGTCTTCGACGACTTCATCGCGGCCGCCGGGTACCTCATCAAACAGCACTATACGTCGACGGCGCACCTCGCGATCCACGGCTACTCGAACGGCGGCCTACTGGTTGGCGCGGTGTTGGACCAACGGCCGGACTTGTTCGCCGCGGCGTATCCCGGTGCCGGCGTGATGGACATGCTGCGCTATCAGAAGTTCAGCGCCGGTGTGGGCTGGGTGCCGGAGTACGGATCCGCCGACGACTCGTCGCAGTTCCGCTATCTGGTCAAGTACTCGCCCGTGCAGAACCTCAAGAAAGGCACGTGCTATCCGGCGACGATCGTGACCACCGCCGACCACGACGACCGTGTGGTGCCGAGCCACTCGTACAAGTTCATGGCGACGATGCAGGCCGATCAGTCATGCGCGCGCCCGGTGCTCATTCGCGTCGAGACGAAGACGAGCCACGGCTACATGCCGACGGACAAGCGGATCGCGCAGTTGGCCGACGTCTGGGCGTTCACGGGCTGGAACACAGGCATGAAGTAGTGATGCCCAACGTCATCCACTGAGCGACGTCGCGCCGGACGAGCGGCGCGCGGGTTCGCCGGCGCGTTCGTCCGCGTTCGTTAGGCCAAATTCGATGCCGCGCTTCTCGTGTCCGGCCGCCGTGGCGACGGCGCCGAGTATGCAGACGAGGAGCGCCGTGAGCGCCATGGATTGCGCGTACGTCGCGTGCGTCGCGAACGCCGCTTCGATGTACGCGGCGCTGCTCGCGACGAGTACGCCGCACTGATACGCGAAGCCGGGCAGGAACCCGCGGACGGAGTCGGGCGCCAGCTCCGTGATGTGCGCGGGGATCACGCCCCACGCGCCCTGCACCATGAACTGCATCACGAACGCGCCCACCCAGAGTAAGGCGAGCGATGGCGCGAATGCCCACAACGGAATCGCGACCACCGCGAGCGCGAGCGCGATGACGATCGCGCGACGCCTGCCGATGCGATCCGACCACATCCCGAAGGCGAGCCCGCCTGTGATCGCGCCGATCATCGAGAAGCCCGTGATGAGCGCGCGCGTCTGCGGCGACAGATGCCAGTCGCGTTGCAAGAACGTGGGATACATGTCCTGCGTGCCGTGCGAGACGAAGTTCATCATCGACATCAGCACGACGAGATACGCGAACAACTTCCAGTTGGCCATGATCGCACGCCCCAGGCCCGACCAGCTCTCGTGGCGCGTCCGCTGCCACACCTCCGACTCCTTCACACGCACGCGGATGAACAACGCGAGCAATGCCGGCAGTCCGCCGATGAAGAACATCGGACGCCAGCCCCAGTGCGGGAACACGAAGAAGAAGCAAACGGCCGCGAGCAGATATCCAACGGCATAGCCTTCCTGCAGAAAACCGGACAGCACGCCGCGCAGCCGCGTCGGCGCTTTCTCCATCGCCAGCGATGCACCCACGCCCCATTCGCCGCCCATCCCGATGCCGAACAGCGCGCGCAGAATCAGAAACGTCGTGTAGTTAGGCGCGAGACCGGTGAGCACTTCGACCACGGAGAAGAACACGAGGTCGATCATCAACGGTAGGCGCCGACCGTAGCGGTCGGCCATCAGCCCGAAGATGAACGCGCCCACGGGACGGAACGCCAACGTGAGCGTGAGGGAGAGCGCGATGGCCTTGTCGCTGCGTCCGAACTCGCTCGCGATCGCGGTGAGCGAGAAGACGACGAGGAAGAAATCGAATGCGTCGAGGGTCCAGCCGAGGAACGTCGCGAGCACCGCTTCGCGGTGGTCGCCGGCGGCGCGGGGCGCTGGTGACGTCATGTGCCGGTCGGCTCGGGGCGCCGTCGCAGCTCGCCGATCACGTCGTCGACGCGCGTCGGGAGCAACAGGTTGTCGGCGATCTCCGCAATCTCTTCGGCTTCCCGCCATTCGCGCTCGAGCTCAGCCAGCTCGCCCTCGAGCGCGCGTCGCTCGCGTTCCTCGTGGGCGGCCATCTCGAGTGCCAACCGCACCGGAACCGGCAGCGGCAGCACGAGCGCGTGATCCTGCTGTCGCACCGTGAGCGCGAACACGCCTAACGGAGTGACCGCCTCCTCCAGCACGCGCACCGCGTCCGCGATCTGCGCGCGCGAACCGCCGAAGCGGTTGACGACCGGCAGCAGCATCGCCGCCGCGCGTTGGGCAGCCACACCCTCGAGCTCCACCGGCGGCGTGTTGCTGCGCGACGAGCTGTACCGCACGCACAGCGCCCAGTCGGTGGCTGTCGTCCCGCCGCGAACCGCGAGCCGCTCGAGGTCCGCACGACGCACCGGCGCCACGATGCCGTCGCCGATCGGAATGCGCGCCACGATCGCCGATGGCGATCCATAGAGCAACGTGCGTCCCCACTGCGTGATCGCCAGCGCGACGCCGCCCGCACCGATGCCCGCCGCCGCGCCGCCGGCCAACGTTGCCCCTATGGCGGTGACACCCGCCCCGGCTTGGGCGACGCGAAACCGGCGTCGGCGCCCGAACTGATCGCCATACCGCCACGCTGCCAACTCCGGCCTGAGCGGTTGGCCGATGCGCACCAATGTCACGCCCTCGGCGATGCGCGCGAGTCCGATGTTGTCGGTCGAAAAGCGCAGCCGCGTCGCGCGGAATTTCCGCTCGCAGTCATCGATGGCTTCCCATCGCTCGTCGAGCGGCGAAAGGTTCCACCGCTCGCATCGCGTGCACACCACCCACAGCCGACCCCTGGCGGGGTCGAATGCCAAACGCCGTCCCACGGGGAACGGTTCGATCACCGGGTTCGCACCCAGCGAGGCGTGGCAGAAGATGCACGTCGAAAACATCACCCCAATATGTCGCGTAAGGGCGCGACTGGCGAGCGCGCGAATGGTACGGGCAATGACAAAACCCGTACGGCGCTCGATCGGGATGTTGACGTGCGACGCTTCAGGTTGCCTGATCCGCTTGCGTTAGGCAGGAACAAAGGGAATCGGGAAGCGCTCGCTGGCGCTTCCCCACGCGAGTGTGAGCGAGCGCTTCCCGATTCCCAGTGCCTGCGATCACATACCCTGACGCGCCCTGGTGCTCATCGGTGGGCGTTCACGATCGGCAACAGCTTCGCGATCCCGGTGTTGTTGCCAGCGTAGTTGAGGAGTCCGATCTGCACGCCGTGCAGCTCGTGCGCGAAGTTGAAGAGGCCGAGCGTCAGCCCGTGCTGCGTGCCCTTCACCTGGTTGAACGCACTCGCGGCGAATCCGGTGAACGACCCCTCTCGCGCAATGCGCACCCACGCCGGCGCGAGCAACACGCCCTTCACGTGCTCACCGCCCGCGACAGGACTGGCGACA
>DASVAC010000155.1:0-47131 GCA_036376535.1 Gemmatimonadaceae bacterium
GCGTGCTACAGTCGCGGATCCACCGGCTCGCTCTCGAGCGCGAGCACGCCGAACGCGCACTCGTGCACGCGACGCAGCGGCTCGCGATTCACGAAGCGCTCCAGCCCCTCGATGCCCAACGCGAACTCTCGTAGGGCGAGCGAGCGCTTGGCGCTGAGTCCGCGCGCGCGCAGACGGTCCAGGTTTTCGGGCAGGGTGTAGTCGGGACCGTAGATGATTCGCAGGTACTCGCGCCCGCGACACTTGACGGCCGGCTGCAGGAGACCGCGTTTACCCATCGCGATGAACGACAGCGGCTTGACCACCATCCCTTCTCCGCCCTTCGACGTGAGGTCCAGCCACCAGGCGGTCGCCTCGCTCTCGCTCGTCGACTCGGACAGATCCACGAACCGATGCGGCGTCGTGAACAACACGCGCGTCGGGTCCGCGGCGCAAATGGATTGGGCCATTTCCATGTGCCAGCGATGATCCTTGTCGCCGTGCACGGCGCCCTCGCTGGCCAGCACGTGAAACGGCGCCAGGCGCAGATCGCGCACCGACGCAACCGGCCAGCAGTACCGTTGCCACGCCTGGCTGTATTGCCTAACGAGCGACGCGCGGCTCTCGAAGCGCGCGGTCACCTCGCCCAACGCGAGGCCTCGAGCGGCAGCCGCGTACAGCGCATCGACCGCCGGTGGGAGCGCACCGCCGGCTGCGGTGCTCACCGCCGCGTATTGCTCGCCGATCAGCGCTTCGGCCTTCGCGGACCATGGCATGACCTCGCAGTCGAGCGCGGCCCAGTCGGTCGACAGGTGCTCCCAGAAACCCGATTGCTCCATCGCGTCCGCAACGATGTCGAGCACCCCGCGCTCGACGCCACCGTCGCTCGCAAAAAACCGGCGTCCGGTGCGCGTATAGATGATGCCCCTCCCTTCGCCCGTCACACCGAAACGCCGCCGCGCAGCCGCTTCGTCGCGGCAGACGATGACGACAGCGCGCGAGCCCATGTGCTTCTCCTCGCATACGACGGCCGGAACATTCGCGCGGCGATAGTACGCGAACGCCTCCGTCGGATACTCGAGATAGCCCGGCTCCGTGGTCGTCTCCGATGGCGACATCGTGGGCGGCAGGTAGATGAGCCACTTGGGATTCGCAGCGAACCGGCTCATCACCTCGAGAGCGGCCGTCGCGTTCTCCTCGCGGATGGTCACCGTGCGGTGCAGGCGGGTGGCGATGATCCGCTTCCCCAACACATCGGCAATGTCGAGGACATCATCCTCGCGCTGCTGCGCCGCGAGCTCGGCGCCGGTGGTCTCCGATGTGCCTAACGGCCGAGCCGGCGTCGCGTACGTCGCGCGTGCCGGAACGGTAACCAATTCTTTCTCGGGCCAGCGGAGTGCCGTCAGCCGCCCTCCGAACACGCAGCCCGTGTCGATGTTGATGGTGCGGTTGAGCCATTGCGCGTCCGGCACCGGCGTATGGCCATAGACCACGTGCGCCGAGCCGCGATATTCTGCCGCCCAGTTGTAGCGCACCGGCAGTCCGAATTCGTCGGTCTCACCGGTCGTTTCACCATAGAGCGCGAAATCGCGCACTTTTCCAGACCCGCGCCCCTGCATTTCTTCCTTCATGCCGGCGTGCGCGACGACGAGACGCGCATCGTCCAACACATAGTGACTCACGAGATCATCCAGAAAGGCCGCCACCTGCACTCGGAACTCGGGCGTCTCGCGCTCCAGTTGGGCAAGGGTTTCGGCGAGTCCGTGTGTAATCTGGACATCGCGCCCGCGCAACTTTCTCACCAGCTTCATGTCGTGGTTCCCCGGCACCGCGATCGCGCACCCGGAAGCAACCATGGCCATCGCGGTGCGCAGCACGTCGGGCACGCGCGGCCCGCGATCGACCAAGTCGCCGAGGAACACCACCTTGCGCGGCCCGGGATGCGTCCAGCCTAACGAATCGTCGCGTACATAGCCGAGTGACGCGAGGAGCTCGTACAGTTCATCGGCGCAGCCGTGCACGTCACCGATGACGTCGAAGGGCCCGTGATCAGCCTTCCGATTGTTCCACAATGGCTCGCGCACGATCGCCGCGCGGGCGACATCTGCTTCGCTCCGAAGGATGGAGACGTGGCGAAACCCTTCCTTCTGCAGAGAGCGGAGCGAGCGGTTGAGCTGGCTGTGCTGCTGTCGAATGACGTGCGAACCGAACGTGCGGTCCGCGCGCGTCTTGTTCCGCGCTTCGCATACCGGCACGGGTAAATCGAATACGATCGCGCAGGGCAGCACGTGATAGCGGCGCGCGAGCTCGATCAGCGGCTTGCGCGACTCGACCTGCACGTTGGTCGCATCGATTACCGTTAGGAGCCCGCGCTCCAGGCGCTTGGCCGCCAGAAAGTGCAGCGCCTCGAACGCCGCCTTCGTCGCCGTCTGATCGTTCTCGTCGTTCGAAACGAGGCCCCGACAGAAGTCGGACGACAGCGTCTCGAACGCACCGAAATGCGTGCGCGCAAATGTGCTCTTGCCGGATCCCGAGGGACCGACGAGGACCACGAGCGCGAGCTCCGGAATCTTGATCGTGCGCTGCGGCGTGCCCGCGCGTTGCTCGACGAGCGACTCAGCCATCCACGTCCTGCCGCGTGAACACGACCATCTGCGTGGGCGGGCCAACCTCCGGATCGACGGGGCCAACCGCCTCGAAGACCGCGTCGTAGCCGAACCGCTCGCCCACCGACGCGGACCACTCCTGAAATTGCGCGCGCGTCCACTCGAACCGGTGGTCGCGGTGACGAAAGCGGCCTGCCGGCAAAGTGGGCCACCGCACGTTGTACTCCGCGTTAGGCGTCGTGAGCACGATGGTGCGCGGTCGCGCGAACTGGAACACAACGCGCTCGAACGCGGACAGTCGCGGCGCATCGAGATGCTCAATCACCTCGACGACGGCCGCGCCATCGAAGCCCGCGAGGCGGGCATCGCGATACGTCAGCGAGCCGTGAAGCAGCTCGATGCGCGCGCGTCGCTTCTCCGGCATGCGCTCGAGGCGCATCCGATCTGCGGCCGCTTCCAGCGCGCGGTGCGAGACGTCCATGCCGACGATGCGGGTGAACTGTGTGTCGTCGAGCAGGAGGCGAAGGAGCTTCCCCTCGCCACATCCAAAATCGACCACGGATGTGGCCCCGCTCGTGCGAAGCGCAGCCAGCACCGCGGTCAAGCGCTGCTCGTGCAAGCTGATGGGCCTCTCGAGTCCGGCCTCCTCGGCGTCGCGCGCGGCCGGAGCAGTTTCATCATCGGCGGAATCGTCATCGGCGATGAGGCGCGCGATCGCATCGCGCACGAGCGAGTGCCGGTGCTTGAGGTAGCGTTGCGCAATCATCTCGCGCTCGGGATGCGCTGCGAGCCACCCTTCGCCGACGCGCAGCAGCTTCTCGACCTCGTCGTCGCCGACCCAGTAGTGCTTTTCATCGTCGAGCACCGGAATGAGCACGTACAGGTGCGACAGCACCTCGGCGACGCGCTTCGTGCCCGCGAGCGTCACCGTGAAATATACCGCCGTTCGAATGTTAGGCAGCGGCCCAACGAGCTCGTGGTGCTCCACGGTGACCGTGTAGCCGAGCGGCTCGAGCAGGCGGCGAAGGAACGGCTCACCGCCACGGCACCGCACCACGGCGATGCGCGCTTCAATGGGGATTGGCGTGTTTGCGAGCTCCGCCCGCTCCGTGCTGCGCCCTCCCATCGCGGAGCGAAAGACCGACGAAATCGCGACGCTCAGAAACGATGACGCGACGTATGGTCGGTCATTGACGTACTGGCCGAGCGGCCCCGAGTCGCCACCGTGCTGGCGACCGCGCACGAGATGGACGGCGTCGATATCGAGGAGTAGCGCGGCCGTGCACCGCTCGGCGCTCGCCTCGGGATAGAACACGTGGCCGCGGCCGAACGTGAGGTCGAACGACTGGACGCGCGCCGGGTTCTTGTGGAGCAAGTAGCCCAGGTCGGTGGCTGGATTGTGCGTGGTGCTGATCGTTAGGAGCATGTCGGCTGGTAAGGCAGGTCCTCGAGATCACGAGCGCAGCATCGCGCTCTGGATGTTGCTCGGCATAGCGTAGAATACCGCCAGCAACCCGATCACCACCAGTCCGGCGATCGGTGAAACCAGGCCGATCACCGTCGCCGCGGGATAGAGCGTTAGGCCAACGATGTTCCACCGCTTGAGGCCGCGGCGCGTCGACGGGTCGGCCGCCATCGCCGCGCGCTGCAAGAGCACGTACGCGACGGAGATCGCGGTCAGCGTCAGACCGTAGTACACGATCGTCGGACGCGTCACCCCGTATTGCGCGAACACATACGTCGGGAACGGCAGGAACGAGATGAGGCCCAACAGCAGCAGGTTGGTCACCTGAATGCCGTGCGTGACGCGCTCGGCGTGGTGCAGCAACGCGCCGTGATTCACCCACATCACGCCCACCGTCGCAAAGGTTGCCGCATACGCGAGATACTGCGGCCAGATGGCGAGCAGTGTGTGCGCCTGCCCGCCGGGCGCGGTGTTCGGCGACGCATTCGCTGGCAAGTGGATCTGCAGGACCAACAGCGTGATCGCAATCGAGAACACGCCATCGCTGAAATTCTCGAAGCGGGTCTTGCCGAGGATGGGGCCTGGGGGATGTTGAGCCATGGATTGCCTCGATGCGCAGTGTGCGGTAGCCACGTCCGAACTGGAAGGTTGCAACGGGCTCCATCCGGGTAATCGCAAAAAGCTCCCCGGCGCGTCGTCCGTCAATGCACCGGGGAGCTTTGGTTGGCGGCTCGAGTGGCCACGTAATCTCGAGCCGGTGATCACGCGCTGGTCGTCACGGAGCGATGCCTAACTTCCGCCGGATCGCCTTGGCATCCGCCAAGTGCTCCCGGACTACTGGAAGGGTCCTCTCGATCAGCTCTTTGGTCGGACCTGTCGCGTCGCCGCGCGCGGATTCGAGGTTGTGCAAGAGTTGGGTGTGGAAATCTTCCTCCGACCCCATCAAGAGATCGTCGCGCGGTTTGCCCGGCTTCGTGTCGGACAGCCGGTCCATCATGCGCTTCGCCATCATCTCGTTTGCGGTGTCACCCGCGGCGCGTTCCGGTGTGATTTTCGCCTTGGAGGCAGTGGCCTTCACCTCGTCCATGTGCTGCTTGTGCGTCGTCACCATGCGTTCGGCAAAGCGCTTGACCTCCAGGTTCTTCGCGCTGTCGGCGCCGGCCTGCGACATCGCGACCTCGAGCGAATCGCCCTCCATGATGTGCCACAGAATGTTTGCGTTAGTCATGGCCGGAGCGCGCGGCGGCGCCAGCGGCGCGCGGGTCGCGCCGAGCCCGGCAGCAGCGGCGGCCACGACACCCGCGATCGCCAGATACTTCGCGATTCCATGTTGCATGACCCACCTCTTCCCCTGGCGGGGTGCTCTGCGTGAATGGACTGGACCCATCGGAGCACAGCGGGCAATATGCGGACCCAGATCGGCCACGGATGCGAGCGCTTGGAGCATCTCGCACTTGCCGGTCCGCCGAGACTGGCGTATACTGGCGACGCCTTTAGTATACAATTTCTGGCGTTCCCAGCCCGCACGCCGCACCCACGTGCCGAATACCCGGCCTTCACCCCGGGGTCCATTCCATGCCTAACCCGCGTCGCACCGCTCGCACCGCGCTCGCGTCACTCCTCGTGAGCGGCGTCGGTCTCGCCGTCACCGCCGCCCTCGCCCCAAGGCGCGTCCACGCCCAGTCCCCCGGCTCGTCGATGGCCGCGCCCCATGCGCTCGCCTCCCGCATCGACGCCATCGTCAATCGCCCTGAATACCGGCACGCGTTCTTCGGCATCGAGATCTTCTCGCTCGACACGCACGAACCGATCTACCAACTCAACGCCGACAAATTTTTCGTCCCGGGCTCCACCACGAAACTCCTCACCGAAGGCACTGTCCTCGAGCTCCTCGGAGCCGACCACCGCTTCCGGACCCGGGTGTACCGCACGGGTCCTGTCCAACGGGACGGGACGCTCGAGGGCGACCTCGTTCTCGTGGCCGCCGGCGATCCCGATCTATCGAACCGTGTGCAGCCTAACGGCAGCCTTGCGTTCGAGAACGAGGACCACTCCTACGGCGGCAGCCCGGACACCCGCGCGGTGCCAGGCGATCCCTTGCTCGTGCTGCGCGAGCTCGCGCGCCAGGTGCGGCAGCGCGGGATCCGCGCCGTACACGGCAGCGTGATCGTCGACGCGTCGCTGTTCCCCGAAGGAGATCGCGAGCTCGGCACGGGCGTCGTGATTTCGCCCATCGTCGTGAACGACAACGTCGTGGACGTGACCGTGGTACCGGGGAAGACACCGGGCGATTCGGTCACGCTGCATGTCTCGCCGGAGACGCCGTATGCACGGTTCGTGAACCGCGCGACAACGAGCGTTGCAGATTCGTCTCCCAACATCAACTGGGCATCGGACAGCACGGCTCCGGATGGCTCGCACGTGGTGACGGTGACCGGCACGGTGCCGGCCGGCAAACGGAGCATCTTGTTCAGCTGGCCCGTGGACGAGCCGACCCGATTCGCCGACGTATCCTTCGCTCAAGCGTTAGGCGCGGAGGGGGTGCGGGCGAAAGCGATCGAGCCGGCTCGCCATCTCGACATCGCGACGCTGTCGCGCGGATACGCCGACTCGATGGTCGTGGCCGAGCACGTGTCGCCGCCGCTGTCGGAAGAGGTGAAGGTGACGCTCAAGGTGAGTCAGAACCTCCATGCCAGCATGGGCCCCTTTCTGTTAGGCGCGCTGCTCGCACACGATGGGACGGCGAAGGCCGGGTTCGCCCAGGAGCGCCGGTTTCTGAAGGCGGCCGGGTTGGACCTCTCCGGGGCGTCGCAGAGCGACGGCGCGGGCGGGTCGGCGCACTTCACGCCTGATTTCATGGTGCACTTTCTGGCGTACATGGCCGCACGGAAGGATTTCCCGCTGTACTACGCGGCGCTGCCCGTGCTCGGCCGCGACGGCACGTTGTGGAACATTCAGGTGGGCTCGCCGGCGGCTGGGCACGTGCATGCAAAGACCGGCACCTACGAGCGGGATGATTTGCTGAACGATCTGATGATGGTGGATGGGAAAGGGCTGGCGGGGTATCTGACGACAGCGGACGGCCGCCGGCTGGCATTCGCGGTGTATGCGAACAACGTCGCGGCCGGGACGGATCCGGAGGCGATCACCCGTGGTGTGGGGCAAGCGTTAGGCGAGATCGCGGTCGCGGCCTACAGCGTACAACCGTAGGCCGCTCACGCCGGCGCGATCGCGATCACCCGGAGCGGACTGCCGCTCCCGTTCACGATTTTGAGCGGCGCCGCGATCACGACCGCGCCCGTCGCCGGCAGCTGGTCGAGGTTGCACAGACTGGCCAAGCCGAATTTGCCGTTGCCGTGCATCGTCGAGTGATTCGGGAACGGCGGGTCGAACGTCCCCGCCTGGCCGGCATCGGTGCCGACCGTTTCGACGCCCACGCCTAACACATCGCGATCCGTAGCCAGCAGCTCCGACGTGCTCCTGTGGAATCCCGGACTGTGCGGGCCGTCGGATTTCACGTTCAGGAATGTTGCCGCATCGCTGCGTGTGCTCCAGCCGGTGCGCAAGAACACCCAGGCGCCGCGTGGAATGCGACCATGTTCGTTCTCCCACGCCACCAGCTGATCGGGCATGAGCAGAAAGTCCTCGTTCTTCGCGACCTCGGCCGTCACGTCGATCACGCACGCCGGCCCAACGAAGCGGCGCGCCGGGATGGTGTCGCAGCGGTTGTCGGGGAGATCCTTCCCGGTCACCCAGTGCACCGGCGCGTCGAAGTGCGTACCCGTGTGCTCGCCTAACCGGATCGTGTTCCAGTACCACGCCGGGCCTGTGTCGTCGTAGCGCGAGATCACCTCGATCGACACGCCCGGCGAGGATGCGAACATGGGCGGCAGGCCGATCACCGGCGTGTCGGGGCCTAACGGCTGGGTGAGGTCCACGATCTTGAGCGTGCCCGCGTCGAGCGCGGACACGAGATCGGCGAGAACGGACATCGATCGATACCGGTGAAATGGTGAGGCGCCCGGGCGTCAGACGCCGTGGACGATGCGGAACACTTGCGAGAGCACCCAGTAAATCCCGACACCGAGAATGATCACGGGGATGCCGTAGCGAATCCAGTAGAAGACCCACATCGGCACCGGCCGCTCGCCTGCCCCGAACAGCTCGGCGAGCGCGGCGCTCCGGTTCATGCACCACGCCACGGTGATCACCGCGAGCAGCGAGCCGAGCGTCTGCATGCCCGAGCCGAAGGTGAGATCCCACGGAACGAAGATCGCGTTGTTGATCATCGGCGGGACCGCGAGCACGAAGCACGCGGCCGACATCACCCACACCGCGCGCGTCCGCGTGACACGCGTGTTATCCGTTAGGCCGGCGACCAGCACCTCCAGGGCGCCGATGTCGGAGAGATAGCCGGCGCCGAACAGGCTCACGAAGAACAGACATCCCCACAGCCATCCGGCCGGCATCGCCCCGAATACTTTGGGCAGGGTCGTGAAGATGAGACCCGGCCCGGACGCCGGCTCGAGGTGGAACGCGAACACCGCCGGTATCACCGCGAGTCCCGCTATGAGCGATGACCCCGTGTCGCCGAACACCGTCCACCACGCCGGGCTCGCGAGCTTCTCGTTGGCGTGCAGATACGAGCCGTACACGACCATGAACGTGCCGCCCAACGACAGCGCGAAGATCGCGTGGCCGATCGCCGCGGCCATCACGTTGGCGGTGAGGTCGGAGAAGCGGAACTCGAGCAGATACCAGCGCACACCGTCCATCGCGCCCGGCAGCGTGAGCGTGCGCGCCATCACCACGATGGTCACGATCGTCATGGCCGGGAGCACGATGATACTCACGAGCTCGATGCCTTTGCGCACGCCGCGGATGAGGATCACCGCGCACGCGGCGATCACGACCGCGGTGCAGATGAGCTGGAGGACGAACGATCGCGCGACGAAGCCATGCGGCGGCGGGAGAATCGCCGCCGCGTCGAACGGCACGTGCGCCACGAGGGCCAGCTGTCCGATGGCGTAGTACATCACCCAGCCGATGACCGCCGAGTAGTAGCCGGTGGCCGCGGTGACGACGAAGAAGAGGAACCAGCCCACGTACTTGCCTAACGGAAGGCCGCCGCGCTCGAACGCGCCCACCGGCCCGCGCCGCGTGTGGCGGCCCAGCGCGAACTCCGTCATCAGCGCGGGCACGCCGATGATGATCGACACGAGCGTGTAGAAGAGCACGAACGCCGCGCCGCCGAACTTCCCGACCATGTACGGGAACCGCCAGACGTGTCCGAGTCCGATGGACACGCCGACGATCGTCATGAGGCCGCCTAACCGGGAGGCGAAGGTCTCGCGGGCGTCGGTCACCGGGCCAGAGCGAGCTCCGCGAGCAGGTCGAGGGCGCGATCGACGTCGTCGATCGTGGTGAAAAAGTGCGGCGCCAAACGGAGCACGTCGCCCCGCGCCGTGGGCAGCACGCCCCGCGCGCGCATGGCGTCTTCGATGGCGGCCGGGTCGCGCACGACGAAGGCGGTGGTCGCCGTCTTGTGCGCCAGATCGTCCGTACCCTGGATCGTTAGGCCGCGGTCGCGACCGCCGTCGATGAGACGGCGGCCCAGGACTTCGTGCCAGGCGCGGATCTTGGCCGGGCCGATCGCGGTGATCAACTCCATGCCCGCGCGCGCGACGTAGGCGCTGATCACCGGCGGCGTTCCCGTGTCGAACCGGCTCGCCGTGGGCGACCAGTCGAGCGTGCGTGCGGTCGAGGTGAATGGATCCGCGCGGCCGAACCATCCCGTCACCGTCGGGTGCAACGATCCGACGACCTCCGGCCGCACGTACAGAAATGCGATCCCGGGCATCCCCATCAGAAACTTGAGATTGCCGGACGTCAGGAAGTCGACGCCTAACGCACGAACATCCACCGGCACGACGCCGAGCGTTTGGTAGGCGTCGACGAACGAGAGGGCGCCGGCGTCGCGCGCGCGTGCCGCGATGCGGCGCGCGTCCTGGATGAACCCGTTGGCGTAGTACCCGTGGCACGCCGAGACGAGCGCCGTGCGATCGTCGATGAGCGTGTCGTACACCGACTGGTCGATGGTTCCGTCGCATACCGGCGCGAACGACACGTGTCCGCCGCGCCGCCCCTGCGCGAGCCACACGTGCGCGACCGTCGGAAACTCCGCTTCGCTCACGACGAGTCCGTTGCGACGCCCCGAGAGCTCGAGCGCGCTCGCGACCGCGCTCGCGGCCTCCGACACCGAGCTGAACACCGCAATGTCCGACGGCCTCGCCCCGATGAGGGTGGCGAACTCGGCTTTGGCGCGAGCGACCTCGGTGAGCCACGCGTCCCAGTCCATCCCGAGGCCGTTCCACGAGTCGAGATACCGCTCGGCCGCCGCGCGTGTCGCATCGGTTTGCGGGGCTTGCGAGCAGTTGTTCATCGGGATGCACGACGCGAGCAATGGAATGCGCGCGCGACACGCCTGAATGTCGTAGTCGGGCTTCGTGACGCTCACGGCGCGCCTCCCGCCGACCGCCGGCGCTCCTGGATCCAGCGCCGGAAGCGGAACGCGTTCTCGCCTAACTGCAGGTCCATCCCATAGTGGTCCGGCCCAACGGCCGCCACCTTGGCGACGATCACGCTCATCTCCTGCCGCTCGACCGCCGCCAGGAACGCTTCGCCGAAGTCGAGCGTGGTCACCGCGTGCGCCACGTGGCGGATGCCCGCACCGCGGGCGATCGCGTCGAGGTCCGTGACACCCGAGAACGTGTGCGACTCGAAGCCGCCCGTCGAGAGCAAGCTGCCGTTGTCGAAGACGACGTGGATGAGATTCTTGGGATGATAGCGCGCCAGCGTGGCGAAGGTGCCGAGGTTCATGAGCACGGAGCCGTCGCCGTCGAGCACCACCACGCGTTCGTTAGGCAAGTGCGTGGCGAGGCCGAGTCCGATCGACGAGGCCAGGCCCATGGCGTGCTGGAGGTAAAAGAAGTTCTCGCGGTGGCCCAGGTTGTACAGCTCCTGCGCGCACGCGCCCATGATCGTGACCACGAGCGTGTCCTCGAGCTCGGGGTAGATCATCTGCAGACACTCGGCGCGTTCCATTCAGTCCTCCATCAGGTCGCGCGTGAGGAGCAGCGCGACGGGCGACAGAGAGCTCTGCGAGAACGTCCACGCTTCGCGGATTTGCTTGGCGACCTTCTGTGGATCCCGCGCATACTCGAACGGAATCTCGAGCGCGCGGAGCACGGCTTCGGTGACGATCCCGCCGCGCGTGTGCCACGGATACGGTTCGCCCCAGTGGCCGCGAAAGGCAATGAGCATGCAGAGTGGAACGCGGTACAGTTGGGCGAGCGAGACGATGCCGTTGATCGCGGCGAGGAAGCCGTGGTTCTGCATGAGGAGAATGTGCGGCGTGCCGGCGAAGTACGCGCCGGCGGCGATGCCGATGGCTTCTTCTTCCTTGGCCACCTGGAGAAGGTGGACATCGGGGTCGTCTTCGGCGCGCTGCAGGAGCGGACCGAGCCACGTCTCCGGGAGCGCCGAGATCGATTTGATCCCGGCGGCTTTGATGCCGCCGAAGATGATCTTGCTGTTGTCGTAAGAGACGGTCATCGCGCGCGAAATTCCCTGGAGACGAGAAGTATTGCGGGCGGCACTCGGCATGTCGAGGCGAGCGCACCGGGTATATCCCGTCATCGAGGCGCATCACGGAGTAGCCGCCTACAAAGTAGCTAGCTTTGCCATGATGGCGCGAACGACAATCCTAGCCTGCTTCGGCCAACGCGGGATAGCGCCGAATGGCTTAGCCGTTACAGGTCAGTACGTTTCACAGCCGCGTTGTCGTGGGCATCCACGAGAATGTTGGGCAGTGCTCGGCGTACGTGTTCGCGAGCCGAAAACAATTCGGCCTTGACGGTCCCCGGGGCCCGTTCGAGGAACACCGCAATACGCGCGACCGGCCAGCGCAGCAGCCAGCGTAGAGTTGCGACTTGCCGCTGCCTGGGGGGGAGGCTCATGATCTGATCGTCGATCCAGTCGCCTAGTTCCTGTGTCCGCAGCCCATCATGGACTGCACGGCAATCGTCGACTGCGTTCGATACTATTCCCGTTAGGCCGTCGATGTCGACGAAGACGTGGCCATGGCGCTGATGGACACGCGCGAGGTCGACGCAGATATTGCGGCATATCCTTGTAACCCATCCCGCGAGCGATCCATTGTTGCTGAACGCGTATCGCACGCGATAGGCTTGCACCCACGCCTCCTGGATGACGTCGTCGGCGTCTGCCGCGGACAGGCCGTAGCGGCGAGTTGTCGCCCGCAACGAGGCACGGTACAAGCCGGAGATTTGCGCAAAGTACACCGGGTCGCCGCGATGAAAGCGATCTAGTTCCTCCGCGCTGAGCACCGTGCGTGCAGGCATGCCGTTCTCATCGCGACTTGATACGTCGCACGCTTCGAGATACACGCGCCCGTGGCGCGTCGTCGCACCGCCGCATGCCGAGGGAAGCGCATCGGCGATGCGATCGCAAAGGGCGCGCCCAACGTTAGGCTCCCAACTAAACCAAATCTGAGCGCATCCGTCAATACCGTATGGCGTCCAACCGCGAGCACGACGTCCGGGCGGACGAGGCTGGCGCTACAGTCTTAACTTCTCATCGTAGGAGGCATCCATGAGACGGCCACGAGATTCCTCGAAGTGGAGTCGGATTCGCCTTTTCTTCGCCGCTGCAGTGGTTCCGTTAGCAATAGGCGCCTCCAAGCCTGCCGCGCCGCCGACCGGTACGCGGCCAGGCGGCGTGTTGTCTCTGGCACGTCAGATCGGCACGTGCGCCGCCATCGGCTGTAGCGGAGGCAGGTACTATTGCGGCTACTGCGTTGGTGGGTCCTGCTATTCGTGCGACGGCATCAGTTGGCCACGATGACTCGCTTGAGGTCGCTCGCCACAGTCGCGCGGCTTGCCCTGGCTATTTCTGCAGCGGCAACGGCCCAAGGGCAGGCCGCGCGCCATTGGCATGCGGGCACGTGGAGCATGCTGTCGCGGATCCGCGGCGGTCCGCAGGGTTTAGGCAGAATTGAGGCACTGGCCTTCGACGGCCGATACCTCTACACCTACAGCTACGACAGTCACACACTCGAGTCTTTCGACTTAGAGGGACGATCTCGTTGGCGGATCGATGGATCGGCGCCTGGAACGCAACCCGTTGGGAACGCTTCCGACTTGGAACTCGATGCGCGCGGGCAGCTCTGGGTTGTAGACTCGAAGTACCAGAGGGTCAATGTGTATTCGAGCGACGGCACCTTGCTACGCTCGATCCAGGGCCCGCGTTCAGTGCAACGAGTGGCGCCGGTGACCAACGGAGGGTATTGGCTCTTCACGCCGGTGGATACGACGCCTTCTCTGTACTCCGAGTCGGGGCGGCGTCTCGTGCACCTCATCCTGTCCAAGGCGATCGAAGGAGCTGATTTCGTTGCTCGCGATCCGTCGCTCACGCCTGTTGCAGGCGGGGGCATGCTCATCACATATCGATGGTCGGATCGATTCGTCGTTGTTGGGCCGGTGGCTTCACGCTGGCGGGAGTTCAGGGCAGTCGATCAGCGCGAGTTCCCGCACGACGATCGGCATGCTCGATCGTTCAACGGCATGCAAATCGTTCAGCTGTCCATCGATCCTGCCGCTCCGGTCGCCGCTCTCAGCAGCGATGTGGACGACGGAGTGCTCTACGATCTCTTTGGAGTTGGTGCGCACGGCCCCGATCAGACATTCGGCACAATTGACACGTACGACATAAACACGGGCCGCTATTCGGGCTCGTACCGACTCCCGTCGGAGGCCGAAGCGATTCGAGTTCGAGGCGTCCTGTTCGCGGCGATTGTCCCTGGACCGCCATCGTCTATCGTGGTGTGGAAATGGGCGCCGGCTCATTGATTGGAAGGTGGCAATAAAGAGACGCCCGTGAGACGAGCGAGACTGCCTTGACAGCTACCTGGGTGCGTGACTTCGCGACCGATCTGCACCGAGGATGGCGGCGCGCGCGGCGTCGCCCGGCCATGCACGCCATTGCCGTGGCAACACTCTCGTTAGGCATTACTGCCTCCCTCGCCGTTTTTGCCGTATTCGACTCCGTACTTGTGCGGCGACTGCCGCTGCCGGCCTCGGACCAGTTGGTGTGGCTCGGGTGGGCCAGTCCAGATGCCGTCACCGGGCCAACGCCCGCCCAAGTCGCGACCTGGCGAGCGCGCATGCACGCCATGTCGGAAATCGCGCTCTACAGCGAGCGCCCGGTCACGATCGTCGAACCGAATCACGCGGAACTCTTGCTCGCCGCCACTGTGGATGGCCGCTTCTTTACTGTGCTTGGTGGCAGACCGGAGGTTGGGCGCGCGATCAGCGCGGTGGATGACCTCCCCGGAAGTTCGCCAGTCGCGGTCATTTCGGATGAATTGTGGCACCGACGTTACGGCGGCGATCCCCAGGTCATCGGCCGGATACTGCACACCGACGACGGCGACGCGCAGATCGTCGGTGTCATGCCCGCCACCTTCTCTTTGCCCGAAAGCGGGGTCGATCTTTGGATACCGCTGTTCACGACGCAGCCGTACCTCTCCGGTAGCACAACTGCGCGCTTGGGGGGCGCCATCGGTCGTTTGCGCCCGGGGCGCACCGCTGCCAACGCCGCACGCGAGCTGAGCGATATCACGGAGTCGGAATCGACGTCATTGCACCACTGGATGCAGGGCAGGAGCGATCTGCTTCAGGTAACGGGACTCGAAACCTTTCTCACAAAAGATGTTTCGGCGCTACTCACAATGGTTCTCACCGCCGCTGGCGCACTGCTTCTCGTTGCGTGCGCGAACGTCGCCAGCTTGATGTTTGTGCAGGCGGCCGACCGGGAGCGTGAAATCAGCGTGCGGCGCGCACTCGGCGCGGGGCGCGGACGCGTGGTGCGGCAACTCCTAGCGGAGAGTTTTCTTCTCGCGGTTGTAGCAACCGCCGTCGCAGTGGCCTGTGTATCGGTGATGCTGCCGGCGTTGCGGGGTTGGGCGGCGCCGCATATTCCGCGCAGCGCGGAAATCGGGCTGCATGGAGGGGCGTTAGGCGCCGTTCTGGTCCTGGCTGTGACCTCCGCGCTCGTCGTTGGTCTGGCACCTGCGCTGGTCGCGACCGCGCGACGAACGCCAGCCCGTGGACTCACAGCGGGGCACGTTTTCATCCGCCGCACGGTCCTCGATCCGCGCGCGTGCGTTGTGAGCACGGAACTCGGTGTGGCGCTCGCCTTGCTGATGGGCGCGGCCGTTCTCGCGCGTAGCGTGGCGCAGGTTGTCGATGCGTCTGCCGGCTTCGCGACGTACCACGTGGCAACGGCGGACCTCATGCGACCGTTAGACGGATACCCGACCAACAAAGAGCCGACCCGTCGGTTTGCCGAAGAGCTTGCCGAGCGGATGAGTCGCATACCTGAAATTCGCGCCGACGCGATCGCGCTCCTCGAGCCGACACAAGCCTGGGCGCGCGGCACGGCACGCGTTACGGGTGCAACAGCGCTCGATTCCACCAGCGTCAGTTTCCAGGTGGTCACACCAGATTATTTCCGTGTGCTCGATATTCCTCTTGTCGACGGCCGTGCGTTCGACAGTCGGGACGGTCCGACGGGAGAGCCGACCGTGATGCTGAGCGCGCGCGTAGCCAAGCGTCTGTTCGGCTCGGTCCATGCAGCTGGCCAGCACCTCGCAGCACGCTCCAACCCGCCTGATTCGACGCTCTATCAATCGTATCGGATCGTTGGAGTGGTGGGCGACGTGAGTCCGCCCGGGCCATCTCGCGACGCGATCCCCTACGTGTATATCCCGTTCGCTCGGGAACCGGTGCCCCACATGACGGTTCTGCTCCAGACCGTTGGACCAACGGCCAGCGTTGCTGCGCAGCTTCGACACGTCGTCGCGGCCCTCGACCCCACGCAAGCGATTTCGCCACTCCGATCGATGGACGATGTTCTGGCAGAGTCGACGGCTGCGCCGCGATTCTACCTCACCGCGTTAGGCGCCTTTGCGGCGATGGCCCTGGGACTGGCCACAGTGGGCGTTTATGCCGTGACGTTGCTCGGTTGGCGCCAGCGCGCACGGGAATTGGGTATCCGCACAGCGTTAGGCGCCACCGGCAACGACTTGGTGCGGCACGTCATGCGGCGCGACGTACGGCCAATCCTTGCCGGCATCGCTCTTGGCTTGGGGGCAGGCGCCGTGGGGACTCGACTGCTGCGCGGTCTTGTGAGTGGGATCAGCGTGACCGACCCGTTGTCGTTTGCCTGTTCCGTGCTGCTCCTGGTCGCCGGGGCGGCGTTGGCAGCATACGTTGCGGCACGAGGTGTGGCGCGTGGCGATCCCTTACAGTCGATCCGATCGGAGTGATGTCACAAACGCTCCTGGTACGCCGCGCCGCATCACGGAGTAGTCGCCTGCAAAGTAGGGAGCTACTCCATGATTGGCAGTGATGCTGTAGTTGATCTGCGCAGCCAGCGCAGCGACGCATGCCTGACGTAGCGACAGTCGCTGCAGTCACGGCTGTCCCAGCCTCATGTGCCGGCAATCACCTGTGACAATCCGTCACGCCGTTGCCATCGTCGTACGTCCACACTTGGGGATTGTTACGATCCGCCGCCGCTCGGCGCGAACCCGAGATCGGCGCATTCCCTCTCACCACGCTCCCTACATGACGAACGCGTTCGCGGCCCGATGGCCAGTCGTCAAGTCTGTGGGGACGTGTGGTGACGTACAAGGGGTAGCACAATGCGCCTAACGCCAAAGGACCGGTTCCCGGAGCGCCGCGCCGCATCATGGAGTAGTTGCCTACAGAGTAGTTAGCTACTCCATGATGGGCCGTGGATGCGGTATGCGTTACGCAGCCAGCGCGGCAGACGATACCGCACGCGGCGCCCGAAGCTTCCGGAAAATCAGGACGTGCATCAGGAGGTACGCGGGCACCAGGAACGTCGGAACCAACACCCACGGCAGCGTGAGGAGCGTGTTGGCCGATGGCCCGACCGCCAACAGGTTGAGCGGCGTGCCCGGAACGGACATAACGCCTAACGTAACCGCGACGATCAGGTCGAGCATGCCGAACGCGTTCCACAACGCGATCCAGATCGGGCGCGCGGAACCCGACGCAGCCATCGCGGCGAGCGGCAGCGCAAGGGCACCGGTGATCACGTCACCCCAGCCCGCGGATGGGGCGAACGGCGCCGGCAGACGGCCCACCGAATACAGAATGAGGAAGAAC
Source organism: Gemmatimonadaceae bacterium (assembly GCA_036376535.1). Classification (GTDB taxonomy): domain Bacteria; phylum Gemmatimonadota; class Gemmatimonadetes; order Gemmatimonadales; family Gemmatimonadaceae; genus JADGGM01. The sequence continues at coordinate 17,328 of DASVAC010000155.1, forward strand.
GCGCCGACGACGCGCCCGATGTTCGCGGCGATGAGAACGGGCAGCGGGATCCTCTGCACGCGCTCGCGGAACTGCGGCACGCGGAAGTATGCAATCAATCCGGCCGCGAGCACCGCGACGAACGCGATACCGACGGTGGGAACCGGACCGGTGACGCCAGCCGCGAACCATCCGAGCGCAGACGTGGCGACGAGGACGCCGAGCCAGATGCCGACGCCGGTGAATGCGGCGATTCGCGCGCGAGGTGAGAGGGACGTCGCGCCGGCCAACAGGCCGGCCAGGATGGCGACGAGTCCAACGGTGGCGATAGTGCCAATGAGATCAAGCATAGGAAGCTCCAGTTCAGTGTGTATGCACTTATTTGCCGTGCTGCTGTTCGACCAGTCGCTGGGCCCGCTGCCACGCCGGGTGTGCCTCGTGCAGTTTCCGGCGGCCGGCGGCGGTGAGCGTCATGCGGTGTTCGCGTCCGTCGTCGGACTGTGCCGTCGCGATCCATCCCTTGCGGCGCATGAGTGCCGCGCTGCGAGTCAACGTCGTACGATCGAGCCCAAGCGTATCGGCGAGCATGCCGAGGGGTGCACCCCCGCCGAGCTCGAGCGCAACCAGCACGGAGAACTGCGTGGCCCGCAGGCCGTGCGGCCGCATCTGCTCGTCATAGAGGCGCGAAATCGCGCGGGCTTCGCGGCGCGCGCCCAGGCAGTGGCAGTCGGTGGCGCAGGCCGTTAGGTCGATCTTGCGGGTCATGGCTCGAATCTCCGTGTATATGCACCCATCAATCCGTCCAACGGCGGTGACGCCGCCATGGTTCCCGCCTCAAACAACGAAAGAGCCGGGGCGGCTACACTGCTCCGCCCCGGCTCTCCCGGAATCTGGGTACTTGTCCTTACTTCTGATTTCCTCCGGCGCTCACTGACCCCCCGCCAGATACCACGGAAATCGTCACCGCCGACGGATACTGCTTGTCGTGGTGCACCGAGTTCTGCGCCACCAACCCGGACGTCTCGTCGTAGTTGTTCCCGCCCGTGTTCATGTTGCGGTCGAACCGCGGGAAGTTGCTGCTCGAGATCTCCAACCGCAGCCGATGTCCCGGCTTGAAGTAGTTGGAAAAGTCGATGGGCTGGAACGTGACCTTGTACACCTTCCCCGCCTGCATCCACACCTCGGGCTTGTCGTAACCGTCCCGATAACGCATGCGCTGGATGTTCTCGATCAGATTGAACGCGCGCCCGTCCGGATACACGTCATCGACTCGCCACGTGAAGTCCGTGTCTTTCCGGTTGGACGAGACGTAGAGCGTCACGTTGATCGGCCCGCTCATCTCGACGCCTTCCTTGAACGGGTCCGTGGTGTACACGAGCACGTCGTTGCGGGCTTCGACGGGACGCTGGTCGTAGGACCCGAAGTGCACGGCATTTCCCTCACAGCATCCGCCGCCGCCGTACGTCACCACCGGATTCATCGGGTCGTAGTTGAATTGGTCGGGCTTGTCGCTCCCGGGCTGCGTGGCATTGCCTAACGCGCCATCGCCGTAGAGCGTGTTCGCCTTCCCTTCGCTGTGCAGGTAGAACGTCATGGGCTTGGCACCCGGGGGCGGCCAGCTCGTCGTCTTTTTCCACTGGTTGAGCCCGACGACGTAATACTGGACCTTCGGCTGCTTCTGCAGCACGCCGTTGTCCTCGCCCTTCATGAAGTGGTCGAACCACGCATACATGAGCGAGTCGTACGGGAAGCGCGCGTCGCCAACATCGAGGTCGCCGATCATCGTGTGCTCGGTGGCCCGCGTGTAGGCGCAGTGCAGCACCGGTGCGATGATCATGTACTGCTCGTTGGCCACGTCGCCCTGCGCGTGCTGCCGCACCCAGTTGTATGCCGCGATGTTGGGCGACACCGATACGTCGTACCAGCTCATGAACCAGAGGCCCGGCTTGTTGATGGGCAGGCTGTCGTTCCAGAGGCCGCCCTTGTACCACGCCGGGTCGTTGGGCGCACGGGCGATCATATTGCCGCCCGTCTCCACCGGCATCTTCGTGTCGAAGATGCCCGGAGGCCCGCCGATCGAGCTGATGATGCTGTCCTCGGGCAGGTGCCAGAGCTGCGTCGACCAATCGATCGGCGGCATCTGCGGCGCGAAGTCGAACATTTTGCGCGCCAGCGTGATGTCGGCTTGCGATGTGTTGGCGGCGAGCTGCGGGCGAATCTGATTCTGTTCACCGTAGAGCCAGTCGATGAACAGCATCTGCACTGCTCCGCCCCGATACCAGTTCCCCTGTTCGTAGTACGGGCCGACGCGGCCGACGCCGGCGCCGAATCCTTGCACGTTGAACGTGGCTAAGCCCGGATTGTCCAGATTGACGACGCCGAGCTGCCATTCGGCGGTCGACGAGCAACCGGTAAGACCCACTTTCCCGTTGGCCCACGGCTGCGTCGACATCCACTTGATCTCATCGAAGCCGTCGGTGCGCGGTGGCCCGAGGATGTCGTAGTTGCCCTCGGAATAGAAGTGGCCGCGCTCGTTTATCTCGACGTACGCGTATCCACGCTTCACGGCCTCCAGCTCGCGGCTCATGTCGCGCGGCGCGCCGTTCTTCACGTCCCACCAATTGAAGTTGTAGGGCGTGCGGACGAAGACGATTGGCACCTTCCCCGATGCATTCTTTGGTCGGTACACGTCGGCCAGCATGCGTTTGCCATCGCGCATGGGGACCATGATGCTGCGGTCGATGACCGCGACCGATTCGAGCTCCTGCTCGACGGCGTTTCGTTGCGCAACGAGCTGGGCGTGCGGGTCAGGCCCCTGGGCGCCGAGTGCCGCAGGGACGCAAAGTACCAGCGACAGCGCCAACAAAGCTCGGCGATGGAGGCGGTCGCGGCATCCTCTCATAACTACCATGACAATCTCTCCGGCAGGGTAGCAGACGCAGCGAGGGTATGTCCGGGTACAGGAACTGTCAACGGTGTGTCAGAATCGCGTGGCGGCGCTGCGCCATGGATCGTTCCGTCGCCATCACGAAGTACCTGCCTACTAAGTAGGTGCGTACTCCGTGATGGTCCCTGATGGATGTGTCAGGCCGGTCAGTCCCCGATCAGCTCCGGCGCCGCGGGGAGCCGAGGAAGCACGTCGACCGGCTCGAGCGCCTCGATCTCCGGCTGCCCATCCGCCGTGCCTAACGCACGGAACCGGCGCGCGGACGTCAACACGCGCGTCTCCAGCGACCCCACCGCGTCGTTGTACGCCTCGACCGCGCCCGAGAGCCCGCGGTTGAGCCTCACGAAGTGATCGGCGAGCGTCGCAATGCGCCGATGGAGATCGGCGCCCAGGTCGCGGATCGATTCGGCGTTGCGCGCGATGCGCTCCTGCTGCCAGCCGTACTGTGCCGATTTCAGCAGCGTGACGAGCGTCGTCGGCGTCGCCGGCACCACACCGCGCGCGACCGCGAACTCGATCAAGCCGGGATCGTGCTGGCACGCGGCACTCAAGATGGACTCGCCCGGCAGGAACATGATCACGAACGGAAGCGCTCCGTCCACGCGCTCGCCGTACTGCTTGTCCGACAACATCTCGACCTGCGTCCGCACCTGCTTCACGTGCTTGTCCAGGAGCGCCGTGCGCCGGTCGTCATCTGTGGCTTCGATGGCGTTGACGAACGCGTCGAGCGGCGTCTTGGCATCGACGATCACGATTTTGTCGCCCGGCAGCCTGACGATGAGATCCGGACGGAACGCGCGGTCATCGTCGCGGGCAGTGAACTGCATGTCGAAGTCGCAGTGCTCGAGCATGCCCGCGAGCTCGACCACGCGCCGGAGCTGCATCTCGCCCCACTGCCCGCGCACATGCGGCGTGCGCAGCGCGTGCACCAGACGCTGGGTTTCTTCCGTGAGCTGCTGCTGTCCATCGGCCATCGCCTGCAGCCGCTCCTGGAGGTCGGCGCTCCGCTGCTCGGCGAACGCCTTCGTTAGGCGGCGCTCCGCATCGCGCTCGGCGAGATAGGTCGCGGCGGCGTGCTGCGCGTGCGCGAGCTCGTTGCGCGCGCGCTCGAGTTCCGTTAGGAGCGCCGGGCGCTCCCGCTCCCGCTCGGCCAGCAGGACGCCGGCACGCAGGGCGCGCGCCCGCACGATCGACCAGGCGACCACGGCGCCAACGACCAGCCCCGCCAATCCCGCCCAGAACAATGACCAGACACTCATCTCGGCTCCCGGACTCGTCAATGGAGAATATCAACGGTGTGGCCGATCGCTAGGGATTTCCCTAGGCCCACACGCTAGGCGAATTGGCAGCTTGCGGAACAAACGGGTTCGCCGCACCCTGCACTCCACGCGCCGAGCAGCCGATGCGGGCCTCGACGCACCCGGCGGCGTTGCCGGACTCGCCTAACGTACCGCCCCACGTCCGTTTCATTTGTTGCGGAGGCCCGCATGCCAAAGACACGATCTCCCCGTATCCCAAACGGGCAGAGCGCTGCCGCGAGGACCGCCGCGGTCTTGACCGCCGCGCCGATCACCCGCCAGCGCATCCCCACCACCATCGATCCGTTCGGCGAAAAGGGCGCCGCCATCGCCAGCGATCTGCTGCCGCTGCGCACCGAAGCCATCACCCGCGTGTATCTGGGCATGCAACAGATACAGCAAAACCTCGCGCAAGTCACGGCGGCGCTGGACACGAAGACGCTGCCCGCGTCGCTGATCGGCACGCTGCAACAACCCGACGGCACCAACGCGGCGCTCGTCCAGATCGGGTTCGACCCCAGCTCGGTCGGCAGCGCTGCGCCCGCGGTCACGTTCGTGACCGGCGACGACGGCCATTTCCAGCTCGACATTCCAGCGAACACGACGCTGCCCGATGCCGGCATCACGCTCACCGTGCACGGCGCGAACACGACGGCGAGCATCGTGGTGCCCGCTCAACGCATCGCGAGCAATGGGCTCATCGGCAGCCTCAAGCTCGACACGACGATCGCCCCGCTGCCGGTGAGCATCCTCGCGGCCTTGGAAGCCATTGTTTCAGTCTCCGCACCCTCGAGCGCGACGACAGAACCGACTAAGGCGGCGCTCCCCACCGTGCAGATCGGCGATGAAGGACAATGCGGCCTGGTGTTCAACGCCAACCCATCGGTCGACGTCTTCCCCTACGGCGTGTTCTTCCGGCTGGTCGAACCACGCCTGAGCATCGTCCACCCGATTTTCCGGTTTCCGATCCGCGACAAGTTCCTGCCGGTCCAGGTGTACGAGACGGCGTTCAAGCCGCTGCCGTTAGGCGAAACGACGAGCTACGTCGACCGCGTACCGGTCGAGCAGCCGTTGAGCGTCGACGGGTTCCGCGACCAGATCATGGGCTTGGCGCCCGACGGCACGATCGTCCAGGACGAGACCATGCCCATGGCCGCGACCCTCGGTCTGGGCTACGTGCTGACGCTCGCCCAACGCTGGAACTACGCGGGCCTGAGCCTGGGCGACCTCGTGTACTCGCTGCCCCTCGCGCCCGGCGAACAGCAGCAGATCGCGATCTTCGAGCGGCAGGACCGCCTCGAGGTCACGGAGAGCGAGTTCTTCTCCGAGGAAGAAGCGGAGACGCAGGCCGCCCTCGCCGACACGTCGACTAACGCAACGTTCAATTCCGCGTTCAACGAGATGATGAACGGCGGGAGCCAGTTCAACACGACGTCGACGTCCGCCAGCGCCGGCTTCAGCTTCATCGGATTCGGCGGCGGCGCCGGCACGTCGTCCACCAGCGGTGGCTCGAGCGAGTGGCTGCAAGGCCAGCGCGATTTCACGCAGCAGGCCGCGCAGAACACCCATTCGTCCGCCGAGCGCCAGGCCGCGGCTCGGCGCTCCGCGTCGCGCACCGGCATGCGCATGGCGTCGGCCAGCGAGCAGCAGTCGGTGACGACGAAGACGATCACGAACCACAACCACACGCGCGCGCTCACCATGCAGTACTGGGAAGTGCTGCGCATGTACGACGTGACGACCACGATCGACGGCTTGCAGCTGGTCTGCCTGGTGCCGATGCAGATCGTGCGCTTTCTCCCGCCGGGGCAGCAGCTCGCGCTCGACGATCCCGATATTCAGGTCGGGTCGCGCACCACGGTGCTCGCGCGCTACGCCAACGTGCTCAAGCACGCCGACGTGTTGGCCAAGGCCCTGCCCCGTGCGTTCGAGTACGGCCTAACGCTGCTCCGCGAGTTCGCCGCCGATCCCACGGCAACCGTCGAAGCCGCGGGCGGCATGGCCGAAGACGTGATCGCGTTCTCGCTCACCGGCAGCTTCGTGCCGTGCGAGGACATCTCCATCTCGGTGGTGACGAAGCGGAACACCCGCGTGGGCCCCGTGCGCTTGACCAACACGCTCACGATTCCCACCGACACGTACGTGACCCAGGATCAGCTCGTGCAAGCCCTGCAGCAGATGCGCGGCACGGGGTCGAACCCCTCGCCCACGGTGACGTTCTCCGGGAGCCTCGCGCTGCCGCAGTCGCTCAACCGGAGCGACGTGGTGGGCTTCGAGATCTCGCGCACGTTCCGCCGCGTGGACTATGCGCTGAAGGACCAGGCGCTGGACTTCGCCAATGAGCTGACCGCGGCCATCGGCGATGCCGCCGCGGGGCAAGCGCTGTCGAATTTCTTCACCGGCGGCGCGTCATCGCGGCCGCCGCTCACGGCGCACCTCTCGCCGTCCGACCTGGAGACCGCGTTAGGCGGGCCCGAGGTCACGCAGTTCACGGCCGCGATCACCGAGCTGGACCCGCAGAACGCGAATCCGCCCGGCTCCGAATCGTATGCCAACGAGTCGTTAGGCGGCACGATCCTGCCGACCCAGCCGCTGCCGGTGCCGGCGATGCAGATCGGACCGGTGCTGCGGTACAACGAAGTGCTCGAGATCGAGAAGATGATGCAGCACGTGGTGCGCAACACGACCGAGTACTCGCGCGCCATCTGGTCGTCGCTCACCACCGAAGAACGCGCGATTCTGCTCGATGCGTACACCATCGGCGTGTCGCCCGGCGGCATCCAGGACGAAAGCCAGATGGTGCCGCTGCTCAACTGCGTGCAGAACACGCTGCTGGGATTTTACGGCAACTCGATGATCCTGCCGTTCCTCATCCCGCAGTCGGTGGCCGACGAGATGGAGATCGACCCCGCCAAGATCCAGCAAGGGTTGCTCGCGTACCAGCAGGCGAGCTTCACGCCGCCGCACGCGAGCGTCGCCCTGCCCACCCGCGGCGTGTTAGGCGAAGCCGTGCTCGGCCACTGCGCCTCGGCCGAGAAGATCGACCTGACGCGGTTCTGGAACTGGCAGGATTCGCCGAGCGACAGCGCCCCGACGATTTCGCCGGTCACGCTGCCGACGAGCGCGCCGTCCCTGCTCGCGGGCGTCACCGCACCGAATTCGCTGGCCAACCTGCCGCCGCTCATCAATAACGTGCTGAACGCGCCCACGCCGGACACGTCGCTCTTGCAGGCGCTGTCCAAGAACGCGGCATCGCAGCAGGACTTCAGTACGTCACTCACGGGAGCCCAGCAGCTCGAACCGCTCATGGCGAACGCGCAGAATCAGGCGAACGCCGCGCGACAGGACGCGCTCAAGTCGGCGACCGATACGCAGATGATGGCGATGGCGATCGCCGGCAACATCGTCGGCGGGTTGTACGGCGGAAATCCGCAGGCCGGATCGAATGCCGCGTCGTCGATCACCGGCAAAGGTACCGCGAAAGCGCCGGCCAAGAAGACGACGACCAAGAAGAAGACCACCAAGTCGTCGACGGACGATTCGAGCGACGCGAGCTCGGGCAGCGATGGCTCGTCCGACGACAGCTCGAGCGGCGACAGCGGCGGCGACAGCTGACCACCGGTAGGCAGCACGAAGTCGAACCGACACACACGCCATCACTGACTATCGATACAGAGGATCACGAACATGGCAGCTCCAACTATTACCAGCATCGTCCCGGCCACGGGCACCGCGTCGGGCGGCACGAGTGTCGCCATCGTCGGCACGGGCCTAACGGGCGCGACGGCGGTCACCTTCGGCTCGGCCCCCGCGTCGTCGTTCGCGGTGATCTCGGACACGCAGATCGTGGCCGCATCGCCCGCGGGCAGCGGCAGTGTCGCGGTGAGCGTGACCACGCCCTCCGGCGCATCCGGCGTCACGGCCGGCAGCACGTTCCTGTACAGCGCGGCGTCGAGCACACCGACCACGGATCCCGCGCTCGTCGCGTCGCTGGCGAATGGTCTCATGACCATGCTCCAGAGCGCGACGTCACCCGATGCCCTCGAAGCGCAGAGCATCCTGCTCAGGCGGCTCGCGCTCGAGGGCGACATCATCCCGTCGCGCGTCCCCGCGCCGCGGAACATCACCGAGATCGGCGGCTACTTCAATCTGTTAGGCAAGCTGCACGAGCCCGCGATGCGCGAACAGGCGCTCGCCGGAATCCTCGGCGTGGCTGGCCCAACGACGCCGCTCGGGTGGGTGAGCACCATCCCGTTGTCCATGGTGGCGGTCACGAACGATCGGCCCGCCGGCCCCGCGCAGCCGACGATTCCGCTCACCTTCTATGTGCGCAGCGATTTCGTGACGTCGACGAACGCGGCGCTCACGTACCTGCACCAGCGCGGGTGCACGCTTCCGTTAGCCAGCTCGGCGCCGCGGCTCCCATCGGGGATGCCGGGTGCGACGCCGCCGGCGGACGCCTTGCCGTTCCTGGGACGCACGCTCGACATCGTTGCCGCCACCGCGCTGAGCAATCCGGCGACGGATCCAATTGCCCTCGTGAAGCCGCAGGGATCGGCGACGCCGTTCCAGATCGCGTCGAACGTGTTGAACGCCGGGAGCGTCACCGTACCGCCGGCGGCATACGACGCCGTGCAGTGCAACTCGACCACGTGCGCGACGGTGACGTTGGCGAGTCAGTCGGTCGTGGATGTCGCGCCGGTGCTGGCCAACGCCGGGTTCTATCCGGGAAATCCGTTGTCCCAACCGACTAACGGCAGCGACTCCGCGTGGTCGCGCTTCACGAACGTCTCCGGCTTGGTGGCCGGTACCACCAAGCTTGGTGATGAGCTCGCCTTGTTGTACGACGCTCCGACGATCGCCGGCAGTGTGTTCGCCGGGGCGTTGGATTGGGTGTGGAACGGTGCGGCGTTCGCCGCCGCGCCGTAGTCGATCGCATGGAGGGCCGGGACGGCGACGCAGCCGCCCCGGCCTTGCGGTCGCGTCCGGTGGGTTGCATCTCAACCCCACGGAGATGTGCCGTCGCATTTCGTGAACCCACGAGGGGTTTTCATGCGCATCTATCGAGTTGTCGCCGCGTTGGCCATCCTCGCGCTCGCGAGCGCCTGCAAGAAGTACGACGCGAAAAACAAGGCCGACGCGCAGCTCGGCGATCTCGCGAAAAAGTTAGGCGTTTCGCTCGATTCGTCCGGCTCGGCGAGCGGCGCCGAGAATACCGAGGGCGATCCGTGCTCGCTGCTCGACTCGGGGCAGGTGGCCGCCGCGATCGGACCGCTCGCGGCGCCGCCATATCGCGGTACGTACAAGCCGGAGCCGAGGTCCGAGTCGTGCCGGTACGAGACGAAGAATCATCGCCGCATGCTGGTGAGCGTCGACTGGAACGGCGGCAAGATGGCAATGAAAGTGATCGGCTTCGGACGCGGCCTAACGGATCCGCTGGCCAAGCACGGCGACGAGAAGATTGGACAAACGGTGCTGTCGTCGGGCGACACGATCGCCGGCCCGTGGGACGCCGTGGCCGAGGGGCCGATGCAATGCTGCGATCTGCACGCGCTCAAGAGCGACCAGCACGTGGAGATCGACTGGACGGGCACGCGGCTCTCGATGCAGGGCGCGGCCAAGTTGTTGGACTCGGCGGTCGTTCACCTCGCGCACCCACTCAAGATCAACGGAAGTGCGCCCGCCGCGATTGCGCTCGGCGAGTCGCTCTATGCCGCCGATGCAAAGGACAGCACGGTGAACATGTGCGCGCTGGTGCCGCAGGCGGTGGTCGAGCAGATCATCGGCCGCAAGCTCACGGCGCCGCCGCAACCCGGACAAGCGAAAGGCGCACTGGGCGCGCGCGACTGCACGTACACCACGACGATGCCGGGGACCGCGGGAGCAAATCTGCGGCAGCAGTTCGAGCTCGAGCTGCGAAACTGGCATGATGGCGCCGTGGATTTCGCGACCGACCAGCACACCATCGGCATTGCGGGTCGCGCCATGCGGCGCCAGATCACCGGTGACACGACCATGGTGCCGACGGATACGTCGGAGTATCCGCTTGGTCCGTGGGACGAGGCGGGGCCCAGCACCAGCATGGGGTACGAGGCGGTGAAGGGGCCGGTGATGGTCAAAGTCGGAGCGTTAGGCGAGAAGCAGGTCGCGCTGGCGCTGCTCGCGCGCGCGGTGACGTCGGTACCCTGAGCACGCGTTCGCGAGCCAATTGTCCGCTCGCTCCGTATCCACACGAGGGACGATGCTGACCACGCTGCGCCGGCGGCCCATGGGCACGCGGTCATCAGCCTTGCGTCTCCTCTCAATCTTCCTTACTCTTAAGTAAGGAATCTTGAGATGGGTAATGACATGGCCATGCTCACCAGCAAGGGACAAATCACCGTGCCCAAACGCGTGCGCGAAGCCCTCGGTGTCGAGGCCGGCGACAAGCTCGCGTTCCGCATTCACGCTGACGGCTCGGTGACGGTCGAAGCCGAAACGGTCGAGCTCACGACGTTGCGCGGCACCCTCAAGCCGAAGGTCAAAGGCGTCACCATCGATGACATGAAGCAGGCCGTCAAACGCTCGGCAACCCGGTGATCGCGCTCGATACCAACGTGCTCGTCCGGTATCTCGTCGAAGACGACACGACGCAGTCGGCGGCCGCGGCGGCCGCGATCGATCGCGCTGTCGCGAAGGGCGAGGCGATGTTCGTATCGGACGTCGTGCTGTGCGAAACGGCGTGGGTCCTCGCCGGCAGCTACAAGGTCAAGCGAACAGTGATTGCCGCCCTCCTGCGCGACCTCCTGCACGCCAAGCAGCTCGCGTTTGCCGCGCCGGACGAGCTCACGCGCGCGCTCGACGCGTTCGTGCGCGGCACCGGCGATTTTGCCGACTACCTGATCCGCGAGCACGCCCGCACCGCCGGCTGCGCCACCGTGCTCACGTTCGACCGCGCCCTGTTAGGCGACAGGGGCTTCACCTCGCCATAGCGGTGCGTGCCCCAGCGCGGACCGTTGCGCCTTCGGCATAACGCCACCGTAACGCCTGCGCCCCGCGACGGATAACGGCGCGCGCGTATCCTCCGGCGACACTCGAGCAACGCACCGCCGCCCACGTCCGGCGGGGGTGCTCGACCAACCGGAGAGCATGGTGACCACCGCACTCTGCCGCCGCGCCATCGCGATCGCGATGCTGGGCGCCGTTGTCGCACCGTCCGCGTGCAAGAAGCGTCCATCAACACCGCCGCCCTCGCAGGCGCAGCAGCCTGCAGCCGCGCCGCCTGCCGCGGGCTCGTCCCGACAGACGAGCGGTCCCGAGGCACCCGCGTGGCTCGACCACCCGCAGGCGTCACCCGGCACCACTGTGCTCACGGCGATCGATCCGAAGACGCTGACCAAGAGCGAAATACAGTTCGGCGTCGCGCCTAAACGAAGCCCGGACGTCGAGTATCAACCCGGCGTGATCGTGATGGAGCACGGCGATCAAGCCATTCGCGCCGTGGGTGGCGACGGGATGTCGTGGACGTTCGACGCCAACGCGCCCCAGGTGAGCGATTTCCAGGAGGGAAAGATCGTCTTCGCAACGGGGCGCGCGGTGGGCCGGATCCTCCGACTCGAGCGCGACGGCTCCACCGTGACGGCGATCCTGGGACCCGTGCAGCTGACCGACGTGATCCAGAACGGCCGGTTCATCATGGACCAGGCGGTGGACCCCGACAAGATGATCACGTACGTCGCGCCCGACTACCCGGGCATGAACAACGACAGCAGCCTAACGAAGTCGGCGAGCCTCGACGCTCCGGACGGCGAAGAGACCGTGGTCGTGTCGCGCATCGACCGTGGCCGGTGGATCCCGACGTCGATGTCCCACACCGGAGCCGACGGACGCCGCGCCACGTACCGGCGCCGCGGCCACCGATGGGTTGATGCGGTGACGCAGCTCCCCTCCCCGCAACAAACGCTCGGCGCAATTCCGTCGCTCACCGCCGACGACCACAACATCCGGATGGAGCCCGTGGCGAGCAACTCCGGTGTTGGGCTCCAGTACTACTTCGTCGACAAGACCGGCCTGGCCGTCACCGCATCGGGAACGGTGACGCTGCACACGCCACACGTCAAATTCGTGCTCACGTTCGCCAACGGCAAGGTGGACAGCGCCGGCATCAGCATCGAGGGAGCGGCCGGGGTACACCTCACGCTCGACTCGCGCAGCCCGAGCGCCAAGTTCGTCAACATACACGTGAAACACTGGGTGCCGGTCGACTTCACTATTCCGTTAGGCGGGCCGGTTCCGTTAGGGCTCACCTTCGCGACGATGTTCGACGTGAACTCCGGCATCAGTGCGCAGTCGACGAAGATCACCGCGGAGGGCGAATACAACTTCGGCGGGCGCATCTGGGCGGGCCGAGCGGGCGGCAAGTGGTCGCTTGCGACGCCGGCTGAGCCGACGACGGTCACCGACCTCACGCAATCGCTCAGCAACATCTCGGTGGGGATCAGTTCGTTTGCGATGGCATTTTCGATCCGCGCGTTGGTCGGCATTGGCGCGTTTGGGTTCAACGCCGGCGTCTACGCCGCGGTGCGATTCGGCGGCAGCATCCTTGGCTCACCGACCGAAGCGTTCCCATGCCGGCAAGCGACGCTGGGCGTGTTTCTCGACTCGGGCATCGGCTGGCAGACCCCGGGCTTCGTGGCAACCGCGATCAACTTCTTCCTCAAGCCACTCACGGGCCACGCCATCGACGCCGCCGGCGACATTTCCACCGCGACGCCGGACACTATTTTCACCTACAAACGACAGATCCCGGATGGGTGCGCGTCGCCCGCGAAGACGACGTAGCGAAAGGCCTGTGGTCGCCCCTGGGGAATTCGAATGATGACATTCGCGAATTGTTGGCACGGCATCGCGACATCCCGCTCCGCACCATCGCGCACGACGCCCACTCTGTCGCCCGCGCGTCGGGTGCCATTGAAAGCTGTACCGTGGAGCGGTACATTACCTCACTGGATTCGCGTTCGCTATGATCGTGAGTTTTCGGGATCGGTGGTTGCGCGATTTTTTCATCAGCGATCGACGATCCCGGCACATTCCATTCGATCTCGAAACGCGACTGTTCCGCAAGCTCCAGATGCTCGATGATGCCGCAACAGATGCAGACCTACGGGTGCCGCCGAGCAACCATTTCGAGAAGCTATCTGGAGGTCTGAGCGGCTACCATTCCGTGCGCGTGAATGATAGGTGGCGGCTGATATTTCGATGGGATGGCAGCCATGGCGAAGCGATGCACGTGTATCTGGACGATCATAGCTATCGGTGAGGTAATGCGATGTTGATGACCAAGCGCAAACCCGTCTCGGTCGGCGAAATCCTCACCCGGGAGTTCATGGAACCGATGAAGTTGACCCAGGGCGACCTCGCTCAAGCGATGGGCGTGCAGCGGAAGCATGTCAACGAGTTGTGCAACAATCGTCGCACCGTAACTGCCGCCACGGCGCTGATCCTAGGACGCGTATTCGGCAACAGTCCGGAGTTCTGGCTGAACATCCAGCGGCGCAACGACCTGTGGGCCGCGATGCACTCTCCACGCGAGCGCGAGCGGATCATGCGCGCCCGGCGGCTCACCGTCGCTGCCTAACCGGAGGCGAGACCGAGCCATGGCCTCATTGGCCCTGCGCGTCAAAGTCAAACCGAACGCAAAGGCGTCGTTGCTGGAGCAGCAATCGGATGGAAGCTGGGTGGCGCGGCTCAAGGCGCCACCCGTGGACGGCAAGGCAAACGAGGAGCTGATTGCGCTCGTCGCCGAGCACTTCGGCTGTCGCAAGGCGGCGGTCCGCATCACGGCCGGCGTCACCGCGCGCCTCAAGCGCCTCACCGTCGATCTGCCTGCGTGACCCGACGGTCACGCCAGCGCCGTCGGGGGACCCACATCCGACGCCGGCACTTCCGGCGCCGCGATCTTGCGCGCTGGAATGCCCTCCGCCACCACGCAGCACGCGGCGCCTAACGCCACCGTGAACAGAAACTCCGCCCAGTTGGACGGAAGCTTGGGCTTGGTGATGACGGCCGGGACCCACACGAGCAGCGCGAACACGCTCAGCAAGGCGCCCTCTGCGGCCGCCGACAGTCGCGGATAAATCGAGAAGAGGACGCCGAGCCCCGCGAGGATCTGTGCGACGCCCATCGCGTCGGCCCAGAATTTCGGGAAGGGCAACCATGGCGGCACCAACGTCAGGGTGCGCGCCGCGAACTCGAAGAAGTGCGAGAGCCCGAAGGTCGGCACCGAAAGACCGATGAGGATGCGGGCGAACGGTATCGCGCGCTCGCGCGTGAGCACTTCCAGCATCGACCCGGGTCTCACGTCCGCATACCATGCGAACAGCACCAACGCTCCAGCCGCCGGCACGGCGATCTCACCGACGAGGAACCACGTGATTTCCCTGCCCGGATCCATGAGCGGAATCGGCACACGCGTCAGCGTCCAGAGCAGCAGGAACGGAAGCAGAATGCGAATCGAGAGCCGCGACGTGCGCTCGAACAACAGGCCGGCACCGGTTGCCAGCATCAACACGCCGGCCGCGTAGCCGATTCCGTTAGGCGAGGGCAGCCACGCCGGCGGCTTGTCCGCGACCAGTACCGCATAGCCATACACGAGCGCAAGCACGCCCACGCTCATCATGCCGACGGCGTAGTAGATCCGGACGAACTGCCGGGTGCCGCTGCTCGTGTTGGCCAGGTACGCGTTGCTCATCGATCACCCGGCGTCGAGCGCCGCGCGAAGGTCCACTCCCGATGCCCGCACCAAAGACGATGACACCATACAGCCCGACGATGGCGAGCACCAGAGCCACTGCGCCGAACGCAGCCGCGTCAGCGCGACGATCGGCTCGGCAGGAGCGATCCCACGGCGATCAGCCACACGAAGCCGCCCACGCGGGTCACCGGGATGGCGACCGTCATGGGCAGGATCAGCAGGCCTAACGCAGAGAGCGCGCCGGTGACGGCGAGCGCGAGACCGAGCCGGACGACCCAATCGGGCACGAGGCCGGTGGCGAACAGGGACATCGATGCGCCGCCGGCGAACAGTCCCATGCCCACCGCGAATGCAGGTCCCCCGCAGAGAAAGACGAGGACATGCAGGAGGTGAGTGAGGGGCAGCGACGCGCTGACCTCGGCGTCCGACATCACCCAGAGCAAGAGACCGGCCGCGGCGAGTCCGGCGGACGCCGCCAATCCACCGGCGAACGCGGCGTGCACGCCCGGATCGCGGAAGCCCAGCGATCTGAGCCGCGTGACGAGGATCGCCGCGTAGATGACTAACGGAATCGCCGACGTGAAGCAGAAGAAGGCGCTCACGCGGACCGCGTCCGGGCTCGACGCGAAGAACCGCCGCGACAATTCCGCGGGACCGAATGGATTGAGGGCCGCCATGCCACTCGAGGCCGTGCCCGGCGGCAGGATCGCGATCGCGCCCACGCTGATGACGATGAGCAGGATGTGGGCGACTGCTAACGGGACGAGAGAGGTCGTCGCCTGACTGCCGCCGTCGGCTTTCGTGAGTGCCATGACGTTCGCGAAGAGGGATCGACGCGGAACCAGCGCTGATCAATCGGACGATGGGCGTCGTCTGTAGAGTATCAAAATCAGGGTCTTCGGGGAAATGAGTGAGTAAATCGCGAGCTCTTCGACAGAGGCTCAAAGGATAACAAAAGTGAAACAAGGGATAACGAAAGTGATCGTTCTGCGCGGAGGGAAGTGCGGTGCCGGCACGCGCATGGTGGGCTTCCTCGCTCTTTTGACACGGATCACATCGGATAACGACACGGATCAGAGCGGATCGCTCGGCGGCGACGGCGAGGTCGTACCGGCGAGTCGTCTCCGTGGGTGTTGGTGACGGCGTGCGACGGGGGAGCAACCCAAGTCCGCAGCACCTGCAGGCGAGCCGTCTGTCCATGAAAAGATCGGTTCTGCGCATGGCAGACGCGCTGCGCGCCGAGCAGCCGAGCGATCCGCTCTGATCCGTGTCGTTATCCGATGTTATCCGTGTCAAAAAGAGCGAGGAAGCCCACCATGCGTGTCCCGGCACTGAGGTGGACCATCTCGGCCCGACGGTGCTCACGTGCCCCCGACCGTCACTGCTCTATCGCAAAATTCCTCCGAATCACCCACACGATTCCTCGAAGACCCGAAAATCATTGGGAACACGCGACGCCGCCGGCAGCCTGTCGCAAACCGGGCCCATCCGGTCGCGCCCGTGTATTGACGCGACAAACGTTGCATCCCACCTAAGGGAGATGCGGATCGCGCGCGGCACCACCACCCCGTCACAACCCCTCGCCTCCACCGGCCGTGGATCCGAAGGTCCAGCCGTCCCGGCGCGACCGCCCGAGGAGGTGCACCATGTCGACGCTCGACGAATCACATCAACCCACACCGGAGCACGGCACACCGGACTCGCACACGGAACTCGACGAGTTCATTGACGGAGAACGTCGCAAAAAACCTGGTGCGCCCGAGGTGACGATCGATCGCGAGCGCACGATCGCGCGTGACGTCGAGCCCGGACGGGAGAAGGGGCCGCAACGCGATCAACAAATCGGCGAGAAGGACGACCCCGGCGGCCGCCGCGAGTTCTTCCTCGCCAGCCGGCTCGGCCCCGACCGGAAATTGATCAGCGGGCAATTCCTCCGGGGCTCGAGGCAGCGCCATCGCGCGGCCTATCAACAACGGCCGCGAGAAGGCGGGCCGCCCGCCCCTCCCGGTCCGTTAGGCAGCGTCAACTGGACGCCGATCGGCCCGTCCGTCGTGTCGCACGGCCAGGCGAGCAACCATCCGCCGGTGTCCGGACGCATCACCTCCATCGTCGCGGGGCCGAGCGGTACGCGCGCGTACGCCGGCGCGGCGAACGGCGGCGTGTGGTTCACCGCCGACGCCGGGTCCGACTGGGCCCCACTCGACGACTACGCCGTGTCGCCAAGCCTAACGAGCGGGCTCGAAGCCGACTCGTTGGCCGTCGGCGCCATTGCCGTGCGCTTCGGGGCGACGTCGGCCACGGACCTCGTGTACGTCGGCACCGGCGAAGCCAACAGCAGCGGCGACTCCTATTTCGGCGTCGGCGTCAAACGCTCCGCCTCGGGCGGCGCGGCGGGCTCATGGACGCTGGAAGGGACGAACCTCGCCGGGCGCGGATTCTTCCGCATCACGATCGATCCCGACGACCCGACGCTGGTGCTCGCCGCGACGACCGCGGGATTGTTCCGCCGGCCCGCGGCGGCGCCGTTCACCGCCTGGACCCAGATCACGAGCACGTTCGCTTCGCCTAACGGATTGGCGAACGACATCGTGGTCGCGGGCGCCGGCGCCACTAAGCGCTACTACTGCGTGTTCGAGTCCGACACGGCATACAGCTCGACCGACGGGCTCACCTGGACCGCACTCACCGGTCTCCCGGCGGGAGGACGCGTCGCCCTCGCCGTCGCCGAGTCCGACCCGACGGTCGCGTACGCACTCAAACAGGACGGGACGCTGTGGCGCTTGGTCGGCACGACCTTCCAGTCGGTGGCCGCCGCTCCGCCGCTGTTCTCGTTCGGGCAGCAAGGATGGTACGACATCGCCGTTGCCGTCGACCCCGCGAACGCGAACACCGTCTATCTCGTCGGCTCGCTCGTGTTCGACTCGGACTGGACGCTGTCGATGTTCAAGTCGACGCTCACCGGCGGCTCGGGCACGTGGAACTTCGGCTTCAACGCCGCGAATGCGGGCAACCCGGCCGCGGACGCGACGTACGTCGGCCGCGGCGTGCACGCCGATGGCCACGCGTTCGCCTTCGCGCTGAACGCCGCCGGCACGGCACACGACGGCACCAACGTGTGGGTCGGCACCGATGGCGGCATCTTCCAGTCCACCGCGAGCGCTGCGTTAGGCACGTTCGGCCACCGCAACACGGGCCTCGCGATCACCGAGATGGAGTTCTTGGGCCAGCGCCAGGACACCGATGCGCAGCTGTACGCCGGCTGCCAGGACAACGGCAACGTCCGCTTCTGGGGCGAGCCCACGTGGTTCGAGTCGCCGGAAGGAGACGGTGGCGGCGTCGCGATCGACGCAAACGATGAATACCGCGTCATCCGGCAATACGTGCGCGCCGGGACGTTCTGGCAGGACGGCGGCGGCGGGTGGCATCTGAGCTCCGCGCTGTCGACGGCCACCGACGGTGGAGCATCCGGTGGTTGGGCCGGGCTCAACTTCCCGCCGATAACGAACGCGAACGACGCCGCCCAACGCACCGCGGCGACGACGGAAAACAATTCCACCGGATTTTATTCGCCGCTCGCTGCGTCACCGGCCGGCGTATCGCCGTCGCTCGCCGCGTTCGGCACCAACCGCGTGTGGCTCACGCCGGATTGGGGAACGACGTGGACCACGTTGCCCACGAACAACAATCCATACGCCCTCGGCGGCGGACCGAGCACGACGCAGGATGCGCTCGACGGTGCCGTGGCATCGGTCGAGTTCGCGAGCGGCACGCGCATCTTTGCGGCGACATCGCAGACGGTGTACCGCTTCGATCTCTCCGGCGGCACGTGGACGCGCACGACGCTGCCGACCACGGGCCTGCCCGCCTTCCATATCATCACCGACCTCGCCGTGCAGGACCCGACGCTGGGAACCGTCTACGTTGCGTTAGGCAGCGGCGGCGTCGACCACGTCTGGTTCTTCGACGGAACATCGTGGCAAACGGCCGGACTCGCCATGGCGACACTGGATGCGCCGTGCCACGCCGTCGTCGTCGATGCCGCGCATCCCGAGAACGTCTACCTGGGCAGCGACGCGGGCGTGTGGAAAGGCATCAAGACCGGCGCGACCACCTGGACCTGGGCGCTCTTCTCGCAAGGTCTCCCCGAGGCCGTGGTGACAGATCTCTCGATGCACCAGCGGACGCGGCTGCTGCGCGCCGCCACGCACGGACGAGGCGTGTGGGAGATCGCGCTCGACGCGGCGACCGGGCTCGATCCGGATCTCTACGTCCGCGTCAACTACGCCGACACCGGCCGGGTGAACGGCGGCAACCGATTCCCGTGGGTGGATGGCGCGCAGGATCCCACCGCCAAGGGGTTCAACGTGTACCACTGGATGAGCGCCGACATCAAGGTGCGGCGCCCATCGTTAGGCGGCCCACCCGTGTCGTCGCCGCCGACCTTCCTCGATTTCTCGGCCAACATCGGCGACTACATCGACACGTCGCACATCGAAACCGCCGACGATGCGGGGGTGAATCGCATCTTCGTGCAGGTGCACAACCGGGCGCTCACGCCGCTCGCCGGTTCCGACGTGCGGGTGTTGTTGCTCGTGACCGACGCCGCGGCCGGGCTCCCCGCGCTGCCAGCCGACTACGCGGCCCGCATTCTGGCCGGCGACACGACCAACTGGCTCTCGGCGACGCCGTGGAAGTTCGCCGACCCGATGACGCCCTATCGCAACGTGCCTAACGCGATCAACGCGCGGACGGCGCAGGTGGTGTACTACGATTTCGACTTCTCCACGCTGGCGCTGCCGGCCGGACACAACCACGTCTGCGCCGCGGCATTCGTGACGACGATCTCGGCGGCGGACCAGTTGCTCAATCCGGGGAACACCTCGCTCGACGCGCTGACGATGACGGACAAGCACGTCTGCCATCGGAACCTGCACCTGGTACCCGCCGGTGCGACGCCGCTGCCGCCAGGCGGCTCCGCATGGCGGCACACGCCGCAGACGGTGGTCATCGACTTCCACAATGCCCAACGGGAGGAGGGCGAGATCGAGATTCTGGTCGACCGGCGCGGCATGATGGCGCCGCTGAGCATGATGCTGCCCAAGCTCAAGCTGGCGAGCGCCGGCAGCGCGATTCACGGGTGGCGCACCCATGAGGTCGGCGGCCTGCCGACCGAGGTCGCCGGGTACGCGAGCGCTCTGCTGGAACGACTCGGCGAAGCCGTGGAGGAGTTAGGCGAACAACTCGAGTTGTCCGCCAAGCGTCTGCGGCACGATCCCGCCGTGCGGGACGAACGAGAGGTGAAGCTCCGGAAGCTCAAGGGCATCGACCGGTCGCTCGTGTACGTGGCCGACAACACCTCCGCGATGCCGACGATTTCGGGCATCCGGATACCGGCCGGCGGCGTCATCACCGCGGCCATCACGGTACGCGCGCCTGACAGCGCCAAGCCCGGCAATGTGTTCCGGTTCGATGTGCTGCAGAAGCGAAACGGCACGATCGTGGGTGGGAGTACGTACGCGTTGGCGGTATACGAGGGCCGCCAGTAGGGATCGTTAGCACACTCCGCCGCGCGGTGGCTCTCGGCAAGCACGAGAGCCATCGCGCACCCGCGGCGCGTCGACCTCCATCCGCATCACCGACCATGCTCGCCATGTTCTTCGCCACGTACGGCGCCGTGTTGCTGGCCGAGCTCGTGGGCGACAAGCTGTTGTACACGACGGGCGTGCTCGCGACGCGCTATCGCGTCGCGCCCATGTTCGCCGGCATCACGGCGGCATTCATGGCCAAGATGGGTGCCGCCGTAGCGTTAGGCCGCGTGGTCTCCCGATTGCCGCCGTACCTGGTGGGTGCGATCACCACGGCGAGCTTCGCCGGCGTCGCGCTCGCGTTGTGGCGGAAGCCGGTTGGTGTGGCGAGTGGAGCCAAGGCCGACGCCGTCGCGAAGACCGCGATGATTTCGTTCGGCGCGATCGTCTTCTCGGAATGGGGCGACGTTGGGCAGATCACCGCCGCCGCGATGGCCGCGCGGTTTGGATCATCGCTCGTGGTGTGGATCGGCGCCGTGGCCGCCGTGGTCACCAAGGGAGCGCTCGCGACGTCGGTGGGCGCCGTGGTGCGCGGTTGGGCGAGAACACACGTGCCGCCGGCGGCGCTGCGCTACGGGGCCGTCGGCGTGCTGCTGTTGGTCGGCCTCCTCTCGACGCTCGAAGCGTTAGGGAGGTAGGCGAGCGCGCCGGCCGGTGGGCGCCGTCAACAAAGACTGCAACTGCTTGAAGGGCCGGTTCAACCGTCCATGCAACGGGTGCGCCTACCCGTAGTCCGTCATTCGTCGTTCGTTTCGTGTTTTCCTACCCGTCGTCCGTCCGTCGTTGTTCGTGACCAGTGCGTCGCACACCAAGATGCGACTGCGAAGCCGGCCACGGCCGTCGCCGGATGACGCACTCCGAACGACGGACCACGAGTAGGAAAGCACGAAACGAACTACGACTGACGGACCACGGTATCCCGCGCGAGATTGAGCCTCGTCGTCAGGTCAGTCGACGGCAACCGTTGCACGCACCGATTGAATCCGCCCCACACAGCAGCATCGTGGCCGACCCGGCGTAGTCGTAGGTCCGCGTGCGCGAATTGTCAAGGCAGGATCGCGCTCGCCCACCGGCGCCCGTTAGGACTATGTGCGCTCGACGGCTTTATCCGATCGACGCCACTGGCCGCCGACCAACGCTATCATTCAGGATGCACACGATGCGCGAATAGCCGGATGGCTGAACCGACGGCAGCTGCAACATGCAACGAGACCGGGAACACGGCGTTCGCCGTGTTGTGCGCCATCAGCTTCTGCCATCTGTTGAACGACATGATGCAGTCGCTCTTGCCCGCGATCTACCCGATGCTCAAGACGTCGTTCGCGCTGAACTTCGTGCAGGTGGGGCTCATCTCGTTCACCTACCAAGTCACTGCCTCCCTGCTCCAACCGCTCGTCGGGTCGTACACCGACCGCCGGCCCAAGCCGTACTCCCTCGCCGTCGGCATGACGTTCACCCTGCTCGGCTTGCTGCTGTTGTCCGGCGTGAATCAGTTCGGGTTCTTGCTGCTCGCCGCGGCGACGGTGGGCGTCGGGTCCTCCGTGTTTCATCCCGAATCGTCGCGCGTCGCGCGGATGGCATCGGGCGGGCGCCTGGGATTTGCGCAGGCGTTCTTCCAGGTGGGCGGCAACGCCGGCTCTGCGTTAGGCCCACTGCTCGCGGCGTTCATCGTGCTGCCGTTCGGCCGCCACAGCGTGGCCTGGTTCTCGATCGCCGCACTGCTCGGCATTTTCGTCCTGTATCGGGTGGGGACGTGGTACAAGGGTCATCGCACGAGCAAACGCGCCGCGCACGCCGACTTGGGCGCGGGACCGCCGGTGCCCAAGCGCATCGTCACGCGATCGCTCATCGTGCTCATGGCGCTCGTATTCTCCAAGTACTTCTACCTCGCCAGCCTCACCAGCTACTACGAGTTCTTCCTGATCTCGAAGTTTCACGTGTCGGTTCGCTCGGCGCAGATCTACCTCTTTCTCTTCCTGGGCGCTGTCGCCGCCGGCACGATCATCGGCGGGCCCGTGGGCGACCGGTTAGGCAGAAAAGTGGTGATCTGGTGCTCGATCCTCGGCGTGCTGCCGTTCACGCTGGTGCTGCCGTACGCCAATCTGCTCTGGACGGCGATCCTGAGCGTGGTGATCGGCGTCATTCTCGCGTCGGCGTTCTCCGCGATCCTGGTCTACGCGCAGGAGCTGGTGCCGGGCAAGGTCGGCATGATCTCGGGCCTCTTCTTCGGCCTCGCCTTTGGCATGGGCGGCATCGGCGCCGCCGTGTTGGGCTGGATGGCGGACCGCACCGGCATCGACTTCGTGTACAAGGTCTGCTCGTTCCTGCCGGCCATGGGACTGCTCACCGCGCTCTTGCCTAACTTGAAAACGGCGGCGCAGCACGAGCGCCGCGCGACCGTCACGTCGCCAGCCGCCGCCGGATAGACTCGAGCTCGCGCCGCCGCGCCGCGCTCGCCTTCGGATACGACATCTCGAGCCCATCGAGCGTGTCGACCACGATCTTGGACACGATGAGCCGGGCGTTCTCCTTGTCGTCGGCGGGAACGACGTACCAGGGCGCTTCGTCCGTGCTCGTTGCGCCGAGACAGTCGCCGTACGCCTCCATGTAGCGCGTCCAGAATTTTCGCTCGGCCAGGTCGGTCTCGCTGAATTTCCAGTTCTTCGTCGGGTCGTCGATCCGCGCGAGGAAGCGCTTGCGTTGCTCGTCTTTGGAGAGATGGAGGTAGAACTTGATGATGCGCGTGCCGTTGCGATGCAGGTGCCGCTCGAGCTGCACGATCGATTTGTAGCGGTCGCGCCAGACGGCCTTCTTGCCGCGGGGTGCGTTAGGCAGCCCCTCGCCGCGCAGCAGCTCGGGGTGGACGCGGACGATCAACACCTCCTCGTAGTAGGATCGGTTGAAGATCCCGATCCGCCCGCGCTCCGGCAGGTCGCGCGTGGTCCGCCACAAGAAATCGTGCTGCAGCTCATCGTTGCTGGGGTGCTTGAAGCTGAACACCTGGCAGCCCTGCGGGTTGACGCCCGACATCACGTGTTGGATCGCGCCGTCCTTCCCCGCTGCGTCCATCGCCTGGAAGATCAGCAGGATGGCATACCGGTCGGAGGCGTAGAGCAGCTCCTGCAGCGCGCTCAATTGGGCGACGTGCTCCGCCAGCAGCTCGCGGTAGTGTTCCTTCGACGTGTAGACGGGCTTCACCTGCGTCGGCCAGTGCCGGAGGGCGACCGTGTGGCCCTCCTTCACGCGAAACGCGTCCGGGTCGATTTTCATTCGCGATCCTCAGGTGTGAGCAGGCCAACGGGCTTCGTGAGGCGTCACATCCCATGGTCATCGCCGAGCGCACCCTGGGCGGCCACGGAGCCGGCGGCCGTCGGCTTGCCGACGAGCATTGCCTCGAGGGCGACGCCCAACATGGCGCCTAACAGCGGACCCACGATGTAGATCCACGTGGTGCCGAGGTCGCCGCGCACCAGATCGGGCGCGAACGACCGCACGGGGTTCATCGACGCGCCGCTCACCGGCGCCGCCCACAGCCCGGCCAGGGCAATGTATCCGCCCACCGCGATCGCCCCGTTCGTGCCGATGTTGCGCGCGCCCGTGGCCGTGCCCAGGATCGTGTTGACCAGACCCGCGGTGAGTAGCACCTCCATGGCCAACGCGTGTCCGGTCCCGAACCCCGCGCCCGGCACCGTGGCGCCGAGTGCTCCGGCGGTGCCGAACATGATGCGGAGAAAGAGCGCCGCCGCGACGCCGCCGGCGAGCTGCGCCACGACGTAGCCGGGCACGCGGTACCACGGGAAGTTGCGCCTAACGGCAAACGCGAGCGTGACGGCCGGGTTGAGGTGCGCGCCGCTCACCTGTCCCATGAAATAGATGGCGGCCATTACCATCAGCCCTGGCGCGACGACCGCCATGGCGGGCGTGATGGCACCGGGACTGCGAGCCGCAACGACGTCTGCTCCGGCCGCGACCACCACGAGCAGGAACGTCCCCCAACACTCGGCCAGGACGCGCCGCCACTCGTGCCCGCGCTCGAGAAAATCGTGCGAGAACCGCTGCTGCACGGCGCGCGGCGGCTCGCCGACGGCTGCGGTGCGTGCGGCGTCCGATGTCATGATGGCCCCCGCGTGGAGGATGAAGGGTAACGCATCCGCCGGCGTGCACGAGCGCGGCGCGGGCGTGCCGGGCGGCAGCTCGTCGTTAGGCCTGCACTCGTGCGACTGGGGCGGGTGGACTCGAACCACCGGTCTCCGGATTAACAGTCCGGCGCTTTGCCAGCTCAGCTACGCCCCATGAGAGATGATCCCGGCGGCACGGGCTGCCGGGAAGCACCTGCAATGTAGTGGAGGGTGGCGCGCGGCGGCGCACCCAATGTCAGCGGAATGTCAAGGACCAGTCAGCAGCGCGGCAGGCACGCGAGGCCAAGCCTCCCGCCGGAAGTCGGCATACACAAATCCTTGACAATACTGTGTTGCATACCGTATACAAAATCCCGTATGCCGGATCCGGCCGTTGGCTGGCCGGAGGCGCACCCGCGCCTGCCGTTAGGCGCTCCCCTCACCGTGTCCCGGGAGAATCACGTATGGCTGCACCGCCCGTCCCCAGCCGTCACCCCCCATGCGGTAACACCCCCGCATGCCAACCACGCCGTCCCTCACACCCGGCCGCTCCTCGCCCGCCGAGGAGACCCGATCGATGAAACGCAGCCTCTTCTTGCTCGCGGGCCTCTTAGTCTGCGCCTGTGCCACCGCCGCCAACGCCCAGCGAACGATCACGGGACACGTCCTCGAAGAAAAAACCAATCAACCCGTCGCCGGCGCGCAGATCAGTGTCCTGGGCACCCTCGCCGGCGCCCTCGCCGACGACGCCGGAAACTTTTCCGTCCGCGTCGCCTCCGGACCCGTCACCTTGAGCGTTCGCCGCATCGGATACAAGCGCAAAGACGTTCCCGTCCCCGCGAATCAAGACACGATCACGGTGATCCTCATCCGCGACGTGCTGAACCTCGAGCAGGTGATCGTCACCGGACAGGCAACGGGCATCGAGCGGCGCAACCTGGCTACCGCCGTCTCCGTCGTGAACGGCACCGACCTCAATCGCGTGCAGTCACAAACGGTCGAGTCGGCGCTCCAGGGCAAGGTCGCCGGCGCCAACATCTCGGCGAACAGCGGCGCGCCCGGCGGCGGTCTGCAGATCCAGCTCCGCGGCACCACCTCCATCATCGGCAACTCGGAACCGCTCTACGTCATCGACGGCATCCCCGCCAGCAATGCGGCGGTGCCCGGCGGCACGAACGCCATCACCGGCGCATCCTCCGGCATCTCGAGCAACGAGGACAACGCCGCCAACCGCCTTGCGGATCTCAATCCGAACGACATTCAAACGATCGAGATCCTGAAGGGCGCGGCCGCCTCGGCCATCTACGGTTCCCAGGCGTCCAACGGCGTAGTGCTCATCACCACCAAGCGCGGAGCGCCGGGAAAAACGCGCTTCGATATCTCCCAGCAGATCGGGTTCTCCGAGGTGAGCAACCTGCTCGGCATGCGCCGCTTCACCAGCGTCGACCAGGCAGTGGCCGCATTCGGTCCCGAGGCTGCCACCGACTTCCAGCCGGGCGCGTTCTTCGACCACGAACAGGAGCTCGCCGGTCACAAGCCACTCAACGCCCAAACATCGTTGAGCCTGAGCGGCGGCACCGACAACACGCGCTACTTCGTGTCGGGCCTCTACGAGCACGACGGCGGGGTTGTAACGAACACGGGCTACGACAAGCAGTCGTTGCGCTTCAACCTCGACCAGCAACTGGGAGATCGCCTCAAGCTGACCTTGAGCTCGAGCGTCGCACACACGCGCACGCGCCGCGGTGTTACCGGAAACGACAACAACGGCGTCGGCTACTGGGAAGCACTCTCGCTCGAGCCCACGTTCCTCAATCTGTTGCAGTCGCCCGGCGGCACGTTCCCCGACAATCCCTTCGGCCGCAGCAACTCGAACGCCACGGCGGCAATGCTCAAGGACCAGACCGGGGTGTACCACTTCCTCGGTTCAATCAACGCGTCGTGGCAGGTGCTCAATAGCGACGTGAACAACCTGGTCGTGCGCGCCATCGGCGGCGCCGACAATTTCTCGCAGAACGACGAGGTGTACTCTCCCTCCCTGCTGCAGCAGGAGCAGGAAAGCGCCACGCCGGGCACCTCGGTGCAAGCCAACACGGGCGCACTCAACCTGAACATCAGCCCGAGCGTCGTCTGGACCCTGACGCCTAACGGTCACGACTTTTCCTTCACCACCTCGGTGGGCGGGAACCGCGAATCGGTGCAGCTCAACACCGTCCGCGTGCGCGCCCGGAACCTCATCGGCGGCCAGCAGAACATCAACCGCGGCACCGTGCTCGACGCGGATCAGAACCGGCAGCGCACGGAGGACTTCTCGCTGTTCGGGCAGGAAGAGTTCAAGCTCAACGATCTCTACCTGTCGGCCGGCGTCACCACGGACCGCAGCAGCGCCAATTCGAACGCGGGCAAGTACTACATCTATCCGAAGTTCTCGGGATCGTACCGGTTCAACATCGGCAGCTCGCTGCTCGATGCGTTGAAGGTGCGCGCCTCGGTCGGCGAGGCCGGCAACCTGCCGCTCTACGGGCAGAAGTTCACGGAGCTCATCGGCAGCAACGTGCTCGGCGTCCCCGCGGAGAATCTGGGGACGGTCACCGCGAGCCCGGATCTCCACCCCGAACGGGAGCGCGAGATCGAGGGCGGTCTCGACCTGTATCTGTTCCACAACCGCGCCACCATCGGGTTGACCGGATACGACAAGCACATCACCGAGCTGCTGCAGCAGCGCCAGCTGCCTAACTCCAGCGGATATACGACCGCCATCTTCAACGGCGGCACGATGCAGACGCGCGGCTTCGAGGCCGAGATGACGGCGGCGCCCGTCGCGTCCACCGACCTGCAGTGGACCACTGGCGCGACCTTCTCCCTCAGCCGCTCCAAGATCCTGAGTCTTCCGGTTCCGCCGTACTTCTCCGGCGGGTTCGGCGGGTTAGGCCAGCCGCGCATTCAGGTGGGCGTGTCGCCCACGGCGCTCTTTGGACCCGACACGCTCGCGGATGGCTCACAGACCATTCGTCAGATCGGACAGCTCAACCCGACGTTCATCATGGGATTTTCCAACGAGATCCAGTACAAGAAGGCGCACCTGGCTTTCCTGTTCGACTGGCACCACGGCGGCGACCTCGTCGACCTGAACCACTGGCTGTGGGATCTGGCGCAGAATACGCCCGACTTTGCCGATCCGATCACCGTGGGCGGCGTGCAGACCACCGTTGGGCAGTACCGTCTCGACTCGTATCAGAAAACCAAGCGCGTGTACATCGAGCCGGGCGGCTACGTGAAGCTGCGCGAATTGACGCTGTCCTACGACCTGAGCCCGGCCATGTTCCAGCGCATCTGGGGCAACGTCGAGACGGCCACGGTGAGCGTGAGCGGGCGCAATCTCATCACGTGGACCAAGTACCAGGGATTGGACCCGGAAGTCAGCAACTTCGGAAACCAGGATCTCGCCCGCGGCATCGATGTGGGACCGTACCCGCCGAGTCGCACGTTCTGGTTTGCGCTCAACCTTGGCTTCTGACCCGAGCGACCAATGAGAATCTCAACCACACTGCTACGTTCCCGGCGCTCGGTGCTCTCGACCGCGCTCGCTGCCTGCGCGATGCTCGCGGCGCTCAGCGGTTGCGGCGTTACCGACGTTACGGACCTCAACAACTCGAGCATCCAAGAGCTCACCGGCAACCCGACGCCCGCGGGCATCGCGGCCGCCGAGATCGGGCTCGTGCGCACATCGCGCGGTGACCGATCCACCGAGATCAACGTGCTCGGCATTTACGGGCGCGAAAGCTACAACGTGCAGACGAGCGAGCCGCGGACGGTGACCAACACGCTCATCGGCCCGTTAGTCCAACAGAACGGCGGCGGGCTGATGTTCGGCGGATACGTCACCATCCGCGAAGCGAACATCATCATGAAAGCCGTCGACAACGTCACTGGCCTAACGGACGAGCAGAAGGCGGCCGTCCGCGGCTTCACGCAGACGTGGAAGGCGCTGGCCTACCTGCGGGCGATCGAGGTGCGCGAGCGACTCGGCATCCCGCTCGATGTCGACGTGGATCCGAACAGCGCGCCGGCGGCGATCGCCGACCGCGATGCCGTGTACACTCGGATCGGCCAACTGCTCGACTCGGCGCGGGCGAATCTGGCGGCTGGCGGCTCGGCGTTTCCGTTCACGCTGCCCACCGGATTCGAGGGCTTCGACTCACCTGCGACGTTCGCCCAGTTCGCGGCGGGACTCGAGGCGCGGGCACACGTCTATCACGGGGACTTCGCGGCGGCGTTGACCGACCTCCAGGGGTCGTTCGTCGACACCACCGCGTCGTTCGACAACGGCGTGTATTACGGCTACAGCAACAACGCCGGTGACGCGCAGAACCCGTTTTCGGATGCGACACAATTTTTCGCGCACGACTCGGATTGGGCGCAAGCCGAGTTGCGCTCGGACGGGTCGAAGGATTTGCGCGCGCAGAGACTGCTCGTGAAAATGGCACAGCCGTTCTCGCTGCCGACGTACGGCATCACGGCGAACTATCAGTTCGTGATCACCGCGAACCGCGAGACGACGGCGCCGTTGTCGGAGATGCGGAACGAGGAGCTGATTCTCTTGCGCGCCGAAGCCAACCTTGGCCTTGGCAACAACGAGGATGCGCTCAAGGACATCAACACCGTGCGGGTGGAGTCCGGGGGATTGGAGCCGCTTCCCGATCCGTATTCGGGCGACATGCTGCAGGCACTGTTGTACGAGAAGCGGTACTCCCTGATGTTCGAGGGGCACCGTTGGCTCGACCTGCTGCACTATGGTTTGTTGGCGACGCTGCCGAAAGCGGCGCCTAACCACAAGATCTTCGATGCGAACCCGTACCCGGTGAACGAGTGCGTGGCGCGGAATCCGCAGCCGCCGGGCTGTGACCCGATAGCGGGATTCTAAGAAAGACAGGAAGGGGGGAAGCGCTGGTGCTTCCCCCTGTTTTTCTGACGGGGCGGCCGAGGACCGATGGGTTCTCCAGGGCGCATCATGAAGTAATTGCCGGCCGGTTCAACCGGTCAATGAAACGGGTGCGGCCTCCCCGTGGTCCGTCATTCGTAGTTCGTGTCGTGTTTTCCTACCCGTCGTCCGTCCGTCGTTGTTCGTGACCAGTGCGTCGCACA
>DASVAC010000156.1:0-38070 GCA_036376535.1 Gemmatimonadaceae bacterium
CGTAGAGCGGCTTGCCCTGACTCGTGCCGAGGAACGTGATGGAGATGGCGTTGAACACGAGCGTCCCGATGAGGAACAGCGCATACGCGCCGAGCGTGAGCGTGCCGTAGCGCTGGACGATCGGGTTCGCCGCGAGATTGAGACCGGGCGCCGCGCCGGGCATCACCGCGGCCCCGCCGCTTGCGTTAGGACTCGACGACGGCGAGCCGCCGGGGGGCGTACCCGCGGATTTGCCGAGGTTGCTCACCAGCCCGCTCAGCTTCCCGCCCAACTCTGCCGTCTTTTCGCGGAGGAGGACGTCGTCGGGCACGATCGTCACCGCGCTCAGCTGCGAATCCTGGACGACGATCTCCACCGTCTTCCCGACCGTTGGCGCGGTGGGGCTCTTCCAGGTGCCAATGTCGAACTTGTACTGCTGATTGTCCGCGGCGATGGTGCCGGTGCCGTCGGTGCCGTTGTACTGCAGGATCCTGCCGCGCATGATCCGGTCCTCGAGTGGGAGTGAAGGCGGACGGGCGCACCGCCTCGGCGCCCCGCTTCCTCCATTGCGACAAAGCGGCGCCAAAGGCGTCATGACGAGTGCCGGGCGCTTGTCATGTACCGCCACCGGCGCTACGGTATGATCGCCGCCCAACGCCCAAGGACTTGAGACGCGTGCCCGTCGCGCGCAGGAAGAGGCCGTGAGCACCCCCGATCACGCGGAGTCCGGGTCCGGCGCCGCGTTCAAGGTCTGTCCGGAATGCGGCGCCCGATACGACGCCGACGTGGCGTTCTGCGCGCGCGACGGGTCCGCACTCGCGACACCGCACGTCACCGGTCTCGTAGGGCAAGTGCTCGCGGGGCGCTATCGCGTGATCGAGCAGCTCGGACAGGGCGCGATGGGTCGCGTGTATCTCGCTGAACACATCAAGATGGGACGGCGCTGCGCGGTGAAGGTGATGAGCCCGGAGCTCGTGTCCGACGCCGATGCCATCAGTCGATTCAACCGCGAAGCGACGAGCGCGAGTCGCATCCAACACCCGCACGTCGCCGCCATCTACGACTTCGGCGAGTCGAGCGACGGCCTGGTGTTCCTGGCGATGGAGTTCGTGCCGGGCGAGGCCCTGTCGCGCATCTGCGAGCGCGAACGCATGCTGCCGCCCGAGCGGGCGGTGCACATCGCGCGTCAGGTGGCCGACGGATTGGATGCCGCGCACGATATGGGGATCATCCATCGCGACCTGAAGCCCGACAACATCATGATCGCGCGCGGGAAAGATGGAAGCGACGTCGTGAAGATCGTCGACTTCGGCATTGCCAAGGGGACCCAACACGGCGCGACCACGGCGCAGCCGCTCACGCGCACGGGCGTCGTGGTCGGGACGCTGCAGTACATGAGCCCCGAACAGTTAGGCGGGGACCCGATCGATGGCCGCAGCGACCTGTACGCGCTCGCATGCATCCTGTACGAGATGCTCACGGGCGCGTCGTCGTTCGCGGGTGCGACGATCGAAGCGCGGCTGCAGCGCCGCCTGGCCGGCGACCCGCTGCGGCCGCGCGACGCGAACGCGGACGTCCCGGCATGGCTCGAGGCGCTGGTGGTCAAAGCGCTGGCGCGCGAGCCGGAGGCACGGTTTCAAACGGCCGCGGCCCTGCGCGACGCGCTTGCGTTAGGCGAAGGCGCGCCGGCGCCGGCGGCGCCGCGCGCGCGGCGCCTGTGGTTCTCCGCGGGCGCGCTCGCGGGCGCGGCGACGCTGGTCGTGCTCGGCATGAACTGGCATCGGTCCGGCGGCGACGAGCACCACGTGCAGCCGGGGGTACCGGCCACGCTTTCGCCGCCGCCTAACGCGACGGCGCCGCCCGCGTCGCCGGCGGTCCAACGGGCGCCCGGCGACTCGGGGCCGTCGGTCTCGAACCCTGGAGCGATGCCCCCGGTACGCCGCGGCGCGGACTCGGCGGCGGGAACGAGACAGCTGGACCTGATGCGCGTGCAGCGCGACGCCCTCGCGGCGCGCCAGAGCGCGGTCGATTCGGGCGCGGCATCGGTCAGCGTTAGGCATGGCGACCGGCTGATGCAGGCGGCGGACAGCGCGATCTCGCGCCGCCGCTACGACGCGGCCATGCGCGCCATGCGCGATGCACAGGAGACGTGGCAGGCCGCGGCCGAGAGCGCGATGGCGGCGCGCGCGGTGGTCCGCGCCGGTGCGGGCGCCGGCGCGCAGGCAACCCCGCCCACGGTCTCTGCCCCGCCGCCGACGGTCGCGCCCCCACATCCCACCGCAGCGGCTCCTGTCGACCCGACGCCCGGCATCCAGGCGGCAGTCGCGAGCTACGCACAGGCGCTGTCCTCGCGCGACATCAACCAGGTCCGCGCCGCGTATCCCGCGCTCACCGCCGACGAAGCGCGACGCTGGCAGGACGTCTTCGATGCCACGAACAGCATCGGCGCCACACTCACGTTGTCGGCGCCGCCGCGCGTCAGCCCGTCCGGGACCGCCGATGTGGACGTGACGGCAACCTTCGACTTCGACTACAAGCGCGGCGTGGAGGGCGATCGCCATCCCACCGTGACGTACCACGCCGTGCTCGTGCGCGACGGCCAGCAGTGGAAGCTCACCTCGATCAAGTAGCGCTGCGTTAGAAGTTGTACTCGAGTCCTAACGTCCAGATGACGTCGGGCCGGAGACCGCCGCGGTTCATCGGCAGGATCATGTTCACGACGCCGGTGGCGCCCGAATCCATGCGCAGCTTGACGCCGAACGACGCATTCACGATGTCGTCGCGCTCGTTCGGAATGTTCGTCGGGGTGATCGTGCGCTGGAACGGCGCGATGATATGCACCGTGGGCGGAATGATCAGTTTGTTCGCGCCGAGCTGCCATTCGGAGATGAGGTCGAACGACATCGTCGCCCAGTCCGTCATCAAATGGTCGAAGCCGCCTGTCGCGAGCAGGGCGTTGTTCTCGAACGAGCCGCCGCGATAGAAGAAGCCGCCGTTCAGGTGCGGCGTGAAATTGCCGAATCGCGCCGAGAACACGCCGAGTCCGCGAAACCCAAAGGCACCCGAGCCGAGAAAGTTGTCGGCATCGCCGGTGGGAAGACGCGCATCGGCGAGCAGCGAAAAGCTCGCGCCCGGCGACGCGTTGAGATTGAGCTTGGCCCGCAACGAGATGTCGCCTAACCCGGTGGCCGCGCCGCTCGCCGCGCTCTCGGCGCTGAGCACCGGGTCCGTCGGTGTGCCGGAGAAGAAGTGCTTGGCCGGCGTGCCGAACGGAACGATCTGTGCGGCGCTCGACCCGCTCACCGAAACGTGCGCCACCGGTATCGAGACGCCGAGGTCGAACCGGTCGGTGATGCCGTACGTGAGATAGAACGAGCTCACGTACATGTTCACCTGCAGCTGCGTGCGGACCTGGATGAAGTCGTTCTCGAACGGCGAGTCGCCCAGGCCGGGTGCGCCGACATCCTGGTGAGCGAAATTGAGCTCGATGTCGTTCAACGGTGTGCCGCGCAAGGTGCTGAAGTCGACGTTGGTCACGTTGGCGCCGACGAGTAGCCGGCCCTTGCCTAACGTCTGGCCGCGCTCCCCGAACACGGGTCCGGACGACTCGGCGGTCTTCTGGGGGAGGCCGTTGACGAACGTGAACGTGGCGCCGCTGCTGGCCGCGCTCACCGGAACGTCCGCCGAGCTCAGGCCGATGGCGTCCGTTAGGAACGAGAGGATCGTCGCGTTGCCGGCGACGTCCGCGGGGATGAAGTGGTCGCCGTGTCCGTTTTGGGCGAGCACCGACCCGGCGAGACAGAGCGGTTGCCCGCAGTCGCCGAACGTGAAGAGCTTCGTGATCGTGGAGCGCAGCCCTTGCGCATGGAGGGGCGCGGCGAGCAGGAGGAGGCTCGCCGCGTGTACCACAGTGCGTCGCATCGGGGCATCCGTGGGAGAGAGGTGCGACAACATAACGCCGCACCACTCGGCGCGCCGGAGGCCTCTGCGTCATTCGCTGCGCAGCGCTTCGAGCGGCCCGACCCGCGAGGCGCGTCGCGCGGGCAAATAGCTCGCGACGATCGCAGTGACACTGAGCGCGACGACGGCGGCGGCGATCGATATTGCGTCGAGTGCGCCCACGCCGAACACCTGCGCCCGAATGAGACGTGTTGCCACCACGCCCGCCGGCAACCCGATGGCGACGCCGGCGATCGTGAGACGGACCGCTTCGCCGAGGACCATCTTCGTGACGTCGCGCGGCGCCGCGCCGAGCGCGCTGCGCAGGCCGAACTCGCCGGTGCGCTGCGACGTCGAGTACGACGTGATGCCATAGAGCCCGATCGCCGCCACGAGCAGCGCCGCCACACCGAAGAACGCCGTGACGCGCGTCAGGAGCAGATCCTGGCCGATGGTCTCGCGCACCATGACGTCGAGCGATTGCACGGCGTTGCGCAGGTCCGGATGCCGTTCGAGGAGCGCGCCGCGCACCGGTCGCACGAAGCGCGCCGGATCGCCCGTCACGCGCACCTCGAAGATGAGCGTCTTGGGCGGCACGGGCAGCTGCGCCACCGAGAGATACGCGCGCCTAACGGGCGGGTCGCGCACGTCCTGTTCCTGCGCATCATGCACGACACCGATGATCGTGTAGGTCGCCGAGTCCATCGAGAACGACCGACCAACTGGATCGGTGGATCCGAAATAGTAGCGCGCCATGGTCTCATCGACGAGCGCGGTGCGCTCGGCGCCCGCCACGTCGCGCTCGTCGAGGTCGCGGCCGCGAACGAGTCGCGCGCCGATGGCGTGCGCGTAGTTCGGCCCAACCGCGTCGTAGTTGATGCCGAGTTGCGAGTCCGCCACGGCGGTGAATCCCGGAACGGCCACGTGCCCGGTCGATTCGCCGCCGCTGAACAACCCTTCCTCGGAATAGGTCACCGCACGTACGCCAGGAACGCGCTCGATGTCATCCGCCATCCCGCGCGCCGTCGCCAGCACGTCGGCGCCATTCGCGCCGTGCTGAGGCATCGAGATGTCGGCAATGACAATGTGGTCGCGATCGAAGCCGAGGTCGACGGTGAGGATGCGCTGCACGCTGTGCACCAAGAGGCCGGCGCCGATCAGCAGCAGCGTCGAGAGCGCCACTTGCCCGACGACGAGCGCCGGCCCCAGCGCGACGCGGCCTAACCGAACACGCGCGCCGGACAGGTTGCGCCCATGCGCGCGCAGCGCCGTGCCGAGGTCGAGGCGCGTGGCGCGGAGCGCGGGAGCGAGACCGAACAACGCCACGCAGAGCAGCGTCACCATGCACGTGAACGCGAGCAGGCGTGCATCCGGAGCCACATCGAGCGCGATCGGCCGATCTCCCATGCCGGCGATCGACACCAGGAGGCGGCTTCCCCATACCGCCACGATCAATCCAAGCGCGCCAGCGGCGGCCGCGAGCATCGTGCTTTCCGTGAGGAGCTGCTGCACGAGCCGTCCACGGCCGGCGCCGAGCGTCATGCGCACCGTCATCTCGCGCGCCCGTGCGCTCGCGCGCGCGAGCATCAGGTTGGCGACGTTCGCACACACCACGAGCGCGATGAGCGCGACCGCGACCATGAGCACGACGAGGGCTGGTCCATAGAGCGGACGAAACTGCGAGAATCCGCGCGCCCCCGCATCGACCTCGATCGGTTGTGCGCGAACGTCCGAGTCGAATTCGGAGAGCGCCTCACCTGTGATGTGCGCACGAATGGATCGCGTCTCGAGCACCGGCAGCTCGGCGCGCGCTTGGGCGAGCGTTGCCGTCGGAGCCAGGCGGCCCATCATGGAGAGCCATGAGAACGACCGGTCATCGAGCGCTGTGCCATTCGGCTGCAGCGCCTGACGCATCATCATCGGGATCCAGACGTCGATCGGCTCACCGACGATGTCGCCCGTGAACCCGCGCGGTGTGACACCAATGATGGTGAGCGGCACGCCGTTCACGATCATCGTGCTGCCGACCGCCGAGCGTTCGGCGCCGAAGCGGCGGCGCCAGTAGTCGTAGCTGATTACCACCACCGGATCGCCTAACGGAACACGGTCGTCCTCGCCGGTGAAGGTCCGCCCGAGGAGCGCCGGGACCTGGAGGACGGAAAAGAAGTTGCCCGTCACGAAACGGCCATCGGGTCGCTCGACGCCGCCGCCCGGTACCGCGACCTCGAGTGTTCCGGCCTGGCCGGTCGCATAGAGCCTCGCGAGTGTGCGGGTGTGGTCGCGGATATCGGTGTACACCGCATACGAGACGTACGCGACCATGGGCGACCCGTGCCACGCCGAGTTGACGTTGGCCGGATCGCCGACGCTGACCAGCCGTTCCGGATGCCCAACGGGAAGCCTTCGCAACAGCAATGCGTCGACGAGCGCGAACATCGCCGCATTGGCGCCAATGCCGATCGCCAGCGTGGCCACCACGGTGACCGTGAACGTCGCGTGCTTGCGCAGCGAGCGGATCGCGTAGCACGCGTCCTGCGCGAGCGCTTCGGGCCACCGCGTACCGCGCACGTCGCGGCTGGCTTCCTTGGTGCACTCGATGCCGCCGAAGGCGAGCCGGGCTCGTCGCATCGCTTCCTGGCGCGACATGCCGGCGCGCTCGTAGACGTCCGCCTGCCGCTCGACGTGGAACTGGAACTCGGCGTCGAGCTCCCGCTCCACCGTGTGTCGGCGAAGGAGCACGCGCGCGCGATAGCGCAGGTCGGCCCAGATCTCGGTCAACATCGTCGTACCCTTTGCGCTTCTACAGGACGGATGCAGTATGCGGCTGTTCTTGTAGAAGTGCAAGGGCAGCATCAGCGCGCCCTGTGATCCATGACGGACTGAGCATCGTTGACGAACCTCCGCGTCACTCTATAAATGCAGTGTGTCCCTGCAGGTCAAATTCTTGGGCGGAGGGTACCATGTATCTCATCAGAGACATCATGTACTGCAAACCGGGCAAAGTGCGCCCGATGGTCGAGAAGTTCGTCACGATGTCGAAGCTGGGCGACAAACTCGGCGGCCCACGCATGAAGGTGATGACCGACATGTGCGCCGAGCGCTATTGGACGGTGGTTGCGGAGTTCGAAGTGCCGGACCTCAAGTCGTTCGAGGATATGATGTCGCCGCAGAAGATGTCGGCGGATGAGCAGAAGCAGTTCGAAGAGGTGATGAAGGGCTATCACGACCTCGTCGACCACGGCAAGCGCGAGATCTACAAAATCGAGGGCTGAGGAACGCACGAGTTGGGCGAGGTTCGACATCGCAGCACGCGAGCTTGTGTCGGATGGTGCACGTCGGTACGGTTCCTGTGCTCACGCACCGGCCTGACGTCGCCTCCGACACGCTCGCCAATGAAAACGACTTTCCTGCTCGCCGCGACGGTTCTGTTGTCGTCGTCGATCGGCGGCCCAACGCATCGAGCCGCGGCGCCCGCGGCGCCGTGCACCACCGCGACCACCGCCTGCGAGCAGTGGGTCACGTACGGCTCCGGCCCGGCGCGATCCATGGTGTATTCCACGTTCGCGCTGACGACGCCTAACGCGAACATCACGCGCGCGCTGATCATGGTCCACGGCGCGGCCCGCAACGCCGATCACTACTTTCAGACCGCTACGTCCGCCGCATTCCTCGCCGGTGCGCTCGAGAACACGATCGTCATCGCTCCGCACTTCATCGCCGAGCGCGACACGGCGGCGCCGAACGAAGTGCGGTGGCCCGAGCGCGGCGACACGTGGCGCTCCGGCGGGATGTCGCCGACGAACCCCACACTCTCGTCCTTCGACTTCATGGACGAGATCCTCCGCCTGCTGGCCGACAAGACACGCTTTCCGCATCTCACCAGGATCGTCGTCGCCGGTCACTCGGCGGGCGGGCAGTTCGCGACGCGCTACGAGATGGCCAACAAGGTGCACGGCACGCTCGGCGTCCGGGTCAGTTACGTGGTCGCGAACCCGTCGAGCTACGCGTGGCCCGCGGCGGTGCGGCCGCTGCCGGAGGGCGATGCCGATCCGGCCGCCGCGGCGAAGGCGCCGTTAGGCAAGGACGGCGAGGCGGCGCACGCGCGCTACACCTACGGGGCGTTCGACTCGACGAAGGTGCCGCGCTATAACCACTGGCCGGCGGGTCTCGAGGATCGGCACGGCTACACGGCGCAGATGAGCGACGACCAGCTCCGCACGCAGCTGGCCGACCGCCCGACGACGTACCTGTTGGGCCAGGTGGACGTGCTGCCGTTAGGCGGCTTCGATTCGTCGCCGTCGGCGATGGCGCAGGGCCCCACGCGGCGCGCGCGCGGCGAAGCGTTCTTCAAGTACGTCGTGGAGCACTACCACGCCAACGCGAAGGCGATCATCGTGCCCGAGTGCGGCCACAACGATCGGTGTATCTACACAACCGACGAGGTCTTCCCCGCGATCTTTCCGAACGAGTAGGCCGCGTCTGACCTTCGGTGGTGCCGTCAAAAAAAAACGGCGACAGCGTGAAAGGATAACGAAAGTGAAACAAGGGCGGATTCCATCGGTGCGTGCAACGGTTGCCATCGACTGATCTGACGACCAGGCTCCATCTCCCGCGGGCAACTTTCCGTGGTCCGTCATTCGTTGTTAGTTTCGTGCGTTCCTACCCGTGGTCCGTCGTTCGGCGTGCGTCATCCGGCGAGGGCCGTGGCTGGCTTCTCAGTCGCATCATGGTGTGCGACCCACTGGTCACGAACAACGACGGACGGACGACGGGTAGGAAAACACGACACGAACAACGAATGACGGACCACGGGGAGGCCGCACCGTTGCATTGACCGGTTGAACCGGCCAGGGATAACGAAAGTGATCGTTCGGCGCGGCGGGGAGTTCGCTGCCTAACGGTTCAGAGAAGCGTTGTTGTTCGATGCCACCGTCATGCAACTCCCGCCACGTGCCGCGAGTTACCTAACCGAACGCCCGCGGTGCTTTTGTGTTCGTGCTTTGCCCGGTGTGTCAGCGCTGTGTCCGTTTCCTCGTGAGCGTAGATGCAGGGGCGGGCTCGAGGTCCTGACGCACGCCGTTCCCTGCCATGAGTCGTGCTAGCCGAAACTCGGATGGAACTACACTAGCCGTCGAGTAGCGCCTGATAGAAGCGTGCGCTCTCTTCGTCGAACAAGCACGCGACGACGCGCTCGAACGCGGCGTCGTGCGCGCGCATTGCGGTGAGCGCGATCTCCGTGGCAAGCTGCCTGGCGTGATCACCGCACCGCCTGCCGCGCAGGGACCGAGCGCCATCGCTGCCCGTGCGAGTGCCGGACCCGCCCGGCGGTGGATCGCGCCATCCACGCCGCCGCCGCCCGCGAGGCCGCCGTTCGCGGCATTCACGATCGCGTCGGTCGGCATGGTCGTGATGTCGGCGACGACGACCTCGATCATTGCTGCCTAACGGGCCGCCGCCGCGGCAAGCTGCCGCGCGTCGAACTCGATCACCGCCGGCGGAGTTTGATTGAAGTCGCTGTAGCGGATCCACGTGGGCCGCACGCGCACGTACACGATCCCCGGCCACTTGGCCCGCGCCGGGCCATCCGGCCATGCACTGAAGTATGCCGCACGGATGCGATCGCGCTCCGGTCCCGCCGGCTCGTCCGCCAGACCTTCGTATTGCACCGTGCGCTCGTCGCCCGGGATCGTCCCGCCGATGACGAACGCGAGCCGCGGATTCGTGCGCAGGTTGGTTACCTTGCGCGTCGAGTCGAGCGTGTCGAACACCAGCTCGAACGCGTCGGTCACCGCGATGCCCACCACGGCCGCCTGCGCCGCGCTCGCCGCCGACACCGACGCCTGCACCGCGAGTCTGTTCGCTCGCATGAACGCGAGGAGCTCGGCTGTCGTCATGCACACCATCGCGAGAAGGACGCGCTACGATAGAACGCCCCGACATCCGGCGCAATCGGCGCGCCGAGCGCATAGCCGCGCGCGGGTCCCAGCCCCATATTCCTCGCGGTCACAGACTCAGTGTCCTCACTTTTCGCTCAATTCGTCGAGGCCGGTTTCGTGCGCACGTCCACACTTCGCGTGATCTCTCTCGTCCTCGCTGCCGCCATCCTTCCTGTGGCAGCGCACTCGCAATCCAGCGATCTCTACTCGGGCATGCACTGGCGCGAAATCGGCCCAACGCGGGCCGGTCGCGCACGCGCGGT
This sequence comes from Gemmatimonadaceae bacterium, assembly GCA_036376535.1. GTDB lineage: Bacteria > Gemmatimonadota > Gemmatimonadetes > Gemmatimonadales > Gemmatimonadaceae > JADGGM01. The sequence continues at coordinate 10,118 of DASVAC010000156.1, forward strand.
CTCGGGCTCGGCGCGTGAGCCCAACGTCGCCTACATCGGATTCGACAACGGCGGCGTGTGGCGCTCGACCGACTACGGTTCGACGTGGACGCCGCTCTTCGACGATCAGTCGACCGGATCGATCGGCGCCATCGCCGTCGCGCCATCCAACCCGAACATCATTTACGTGGGCACGGGCGCCGGCATCATTCGCCCCGATCTGTCCACCGGCAACGGCATGTACAAGTCCACCGACGCCGGCAAGACGTGGACGCACATCGGACTGGACGACAGCCAGATGATCGCCGCGGTCGACGTCGATCCGTTCAACCCGGACCGCCTCTTCGTCGCCGTGCTCGGCCATCCGTACGGGCCTAACGAGCAACGCGGCGTGTTCCGCTCGACCGATGGCGGCCACACGTTCACGAAGGTGTTGTACAAGGATGACTACACGAGCGCCAACGACGTGCACATCGATCCATCCAACCCCAATGTCGTGTACGCGTCCTTGTGGCAGCAGCAGGAAGCGTTTCACGAGGGCGGTGGATTCGGCGGCTCGGGCGGCGGCCTCTACAAGTCGACGGACGGCGGCACGACGTGGACGCAGCTCAAGGATGGGCTGCCGTCGGACGTGCTCGAGGCGAACATTGCCATCTCGCGCAGCAATCCGAACGTCGTGTACGCGATGGTGGCGCAACCGTCGAATCGCCCGGGCGTCGTCGCGGCCGGCTACGGCGCCGGCGTGGTCGCGTTCTACAAGTCCACCGACGCGGGCGCGCACTGGACGCTCGTCGACGGGCCAGGCCTAACGAGCCGGCCCGTCGATCCGCGCCCGCTCGTCCGCATCGGCGGCGGCGATCTGCCGACCATCGTCGTCGACCCGATGAACGAGAACGTGGTGTACAGCTCCTCCACCGTACTCTGGCGCACCGAAGATGGCGGCATCACGTGGTCCGCGGTGCGCGGCGCACCGGGCGGCGACGATTATCAGAAAACGTGGATCAACCCGCTCAATCCGAACATCATCTTCCAGGTGAGCGATCAGGGCGGCGTGGTGTCGGCCAACCGCGGCGTCTCCTGGAGCAATTGGTACACGCAGCCCACGGCCGCGATGTACCACGTCTCCACCGACAACACGTTCGTCTATCGTGTGTGCGGCGGCCAGCAGGACTCGGGCTCCGCGTGCGTGAAGAGCCGGTCCGACGACGGCGAGATCACGTTCAACGACTGGCACCCGGTCAACATCCAGGAGTACGGTGTGGCGGCGCCGGATCCGCGCGACCCGGACCTCGTGTTCGGCAGCATGCGGACCAACGTATCGCTCTACAATCGCAAGACCGGCCAGACGACCTACGTCGGTCCCGACATGAGCGCGCCTGGGCCTAACGGTGACACGTACAACCGCAACGTGCGCACGATGCCCATCGTGTGGTCGCCCGAGAATCCCGACGTGCTCTACTACACGTCCAACGCGGTGTGGAAGTCGGCCGACAACGCGCACTCGTGGACGCGCATCAGCCCCGACCTCGCGCGTCTCACGTGGACCGTACCCGCGTCCGCGGGCCGGTACGGGCCGAGCGTGACGCCGACTCCGTTAGGCACGATCACCGCGCTCGCGCCGTCGCCGCGCTCCGCGCGCGTGCTGTGGGCCGGCACCGACGACGGCAACATCCAGGTCACCACCAACGGCGGCGTCAGCTGGACGAACGTCACGCCCCCCGCGATCAAACCCTGGACGCGCATCTTCAACATCGATGCGGGCCACTTCGACGACCAGACCGCCTACGCCGCCGCGAACACGATGCGCATCGACGATGCGAATCCGCACTTTTTCCGCACGCACGACGGCGGCAAGACGTGGACGGAGATCGACAATGGCATCGCGCCGGGCGCCGCCGCCAATTCCATCCGCGAAGATCCGCGCCAGAAAGGACTGCTCTACGCAGCCACCGAGACGCAGGTGTGGGTGTCGTTCGACGACGGCGATCACTGGGAGTCGCTGCGCCTCAACATGCCGGCCGTTTCGGTGCGCGACATCCAGCTCAAGGATGACAGCGCGTGCCTCTGCTCCGATCTCATCGCCGGCACGCACGGCCGCGGCTTCTGGATCCTCGACAACGTGACGCCGTTGCGCCAGCAAGCGCAGGCGCGCGCCGCGTCGCAGGCGTACCTCTACAAGCCCGCCATCGCTGTCCGCGTGCGCTTCGGCACGAACGATCCGACTCCGTGGCCGCCCGAGTTGCCGGCCGGCGAGAACCCGATGCCCGGCGGCATCATCGACTACTATCTCGCGTCCGATGCGCCCGGCGCGATCACGCTCGACATTCTGGACGCGGCGGGGAAGGTCGTGCGCTCGTACTCGAGCGACGACTCGGTGCCTAACCCGGACCCGGCGACGAACCCCGCGGCGTACGACCTGGTCTGCCACGAGCGCCCAACGGCGCGGTACTGCGCGCTGCCGCTCTACTGGCCGGCGGTGCCCATTGCCCTCTCGACGACGAAGGGGATGCACCGGTTCGCGTGGGACCTGCACTATCAAGAGGTGCCCGGCCTCGAGGCGCCGTCCCGCGGCGACGAAGACGCGACCGGCGCGGTACCGCACCACACGTACCCGCAGCCCAACGCGCCGTGGGCGCCGCCGGGTCGCTACACCGTCCGCCTAACGGTGAACGGCCGGTCGTACACGCAGCCGCTCACCCTGCGCCTGGACCCGCGGGTCAAGACGTCCGCGGTGAGCCTCGCGCGGCTCGCCACGTTGTCGCGCGACATGTACGAGCGCGCGCTCGTGACGCAGGCGGCGTACGACTCGGCGCGCGCGATGGCGGGCCGCACCGATTCGTCGACCGCGATGCGCGCTCGCCTCGACGCGCTGGCGCCGCCGCCGGTGACGCAGCCGCGGGGCTTCGGCTTCGGCCGCCGCGGGGCGCGCAACGCACCGCCCACGCTCGAGAGCGCGACCAGCACGCTCATGGCCGCGGCCATGGCCATGCAGGGGGCGGAAACCGCGCCGACCGCCGCCGAGATCGCCGCGTGCGACCACGCGCGCGCGGAATCGGAGACGGTGCTCGCGAAGTGGCGAGCGATCCAGACGGCGGGGCGCGCGAAGCGTTAGGCGCACCCGCCGCCGTCAGGCAGCCGGGACCATCGCGAATCCGGCCGCGCGAAAGTGGCCGTCGAGGGTGAGCGCCGAGCGAATGTGGCGCTCGCTCATGACGGCGAAGCTGACGGCGTCGGTGAACGAGACGTCGTGATCGTTGGACGGCGCGAGCCAGTCGTGTTGGGCTCGCGCTTCTCGTTCGGGCGTGCTGAACACGATGATGTGGGGCGGCTTCACGACCGCTTCGAGAAACGCGAGCGCGGCCCGGCGGTGCACGCGCCGCATGAGCAACGCGTGCGACTCGGCGATCACGAGGTTGGTGGTGACGAGGCGCCGGTTGCCGCGCATGAATCGGCGAAGCGCGTGAACGACCGCGTCGTGCGACAGCTCGTTGCGCACCGCGAGCGCATACCAGGCGCTCGTGTCGACGAACAACTCGTCAGCCGCCACGCCGCCGCCTCGAGCCCCGCCGCTTTTCACGCGCCATCCAACCGTCTGCCTCGCGCTCGGCGAGGAACCGATCGTGCTCCCGCGCGACATCGTAGCCAGGATCCGTCGATGCCGGCGCTACGGCATCAATCGCGATGATCTGCTCGTAGGGCAGGTCGGGTCCCGTCGGCAAACTCCGCTCGAGCGCCTCGAGTGCGCTCCGGACGACGTCCGATTTGGTCGCGCCCAACTGCTTGGTGAGGCGATCGAGGCGAAGCCGCTCCGGTGCATCCAGATACACTTGCACGGGCTCGGCGAACCGCTTTGGGCGCTTGTCATGAGAACGTGTCATGAATTGAATTTCACTGCTCTGCTCGCTGCTGTCAAGGAGAGCCTCGTGCGTTCCTGAAAGGCACGAAGCCCACGCAGCCTGCTTCACGACGCGAAGCGCGCGCCCAGCTCCTCCACCGCCCGGTACAACTCGTCGAACGACGGGATCACGAACAAGACCTGTTGAAAATGGTCGATCTCGAACGGCTGCGCGATCACGGCCTCGAGGCTGAACGGCCGGCGCTCGCACGTCGGGCCTAACGCGTTGGCCGCGTCGCCGTGCGACGAAATCAGCCCGCTGCCGTACACGCGCGGCCCGTCGCCTTCCTCGATGAGCCCGAACTCGACGGTGAACCAGAAGAGCCGTGCGAGCGCCTGCGTCTCTTCCTCGTTCCGCGCCGACGCGCCCAACTCGCCGAATCGCTGCAGAAAGTCCGCGAACACGGGCTCGGCGTGCAACGGCACGTGGCCGAACACGTCATGGAAGATGTCGGGCTCCGGCAGGTAATCGAGCTGGCGCCGCGGCCTAACGGCGAGCGTCGTCGGGAACCGGCGCCGCGCGAGGCAACGAAAGAACTGCGCCGCCGGAATGAATCCGCCCACGCCCACGGCGCGCCACCCCGTGCGCGTCTCCAGACGACGATTCACGTCCGCGAGGTCGGGCACGCGATCGGACGCGAGACCGATCCGCTCGATGCCGTTCAGGAACACCTCGCTGCCCGTGTCACGCAGCGTCGTCATCCGGCGCTCGTACAGAATGCGCCACACCGCATGCGCCTCCGCGCCGTAGCCAGCGTAGCGCTGCTCGATGAACGCCGGGAAGTCGGCATCGCTCGGCGTCCCATGCGTTGCGGCTGCGTCGCCGCTCGTCGTCTGCTGCATGATCGTGCTCCGTCGTTGTGGGGCGAAAAAAAAGACGGCCCGTGGAACTTCCACGGGCCGCCGGGGATCACATGTCGCAACCTACTCAGTCACGCACACGCCTCCGCTCGCGTCCCGTGGGCCGGGGCACGTAGTAATAGCGATAGGACGGAGTGCGCAGCGCGCGAATCATGGCCCGTACGCTAGGCGGCGAGCACCACAATGTCAACGCTGAGTAGTGGTTCAGTTTCGTGCGATTCGGGCGCGGCCGTTGAGCGACTCGGGACGTGTGAGACCTGCTGCGTCTCCCGAATCCGCCTCGGACGATGTTGAAAGCCTCACGACTGTGAACGCGGACGAGGCCGGACACGGACGGACAAAACAGGAACGTCGTTGTACGTCGGAAGCGGACATCGCGAGCAATTACAAATAAGTCCGCCTTGTCCGGGTGTGTCCGCTTCAAACTCGTAGATGCCTGTCAGGCAGCGGAGGCGGACACGCGAGACCCTGCTGACCTCTCGGGAAAGTCGACGTGCAAACTGAACCAGCACGCAACGCTGGGGACGCTGACCGCATTGCGTCCATGACGCCCAACGGCATCTTCAGAGCACACTATTCTCAACCGGACTCTTCCATGACACCACGCTTTGTTCGCACGACAACTGCCGCCGGAATCGCCGTCTGGGTCGCGTGCGCCGCATCGCTCGCGTCGGCCCAACAGACGAACGCGCACAGCCACCCGCTCGACCGCGCGAATCTGGACACGACCTGCGCCCCGTGCTCCGACTTCTTCACCTTTGCCAACGGCGGCTGGGAGAAGCACACCACCATTCCCGCCGCCTACTCATCGTGGGGCTCGTTCAACGAGCTGCAAGACCACAATACCAACGTGGTCCACCAGATCCTCGACGACGAAGCCGCAGCCGTGCGCGACACGAAGGCCAAGGCCGGCACCAACGAGTGGAAAGTGGGCACGTTCTACGCGGCCTGCATGGACACGGCGGCGATCGATGCGTTAGGCACGGAGCCGATCGAGCCCCAGCTCCACGAGATCGCGGCCATCACCAGCACCAAGTCGCTGCTCGCCTCGTTGGGCACGCTCGATGCGCAAGCCGGCCTCGCGCCCTTCGGCTTCTTCGTCCGCCCGGACACCAAGAACTCGAGCGCGGAAATCGCCAACGCGGGGCAGGGCGGACTCGGGCTGCCCGAGCGCGACTACTATTTCCGCACCGACGACAAGAGCAAGGCGCTCCGCGAGGCGTACGTGGCGCACGTGACCACGATGCTCCAGCTCTCGGGCGAGCGCGCGAGCGACGCATCGGCCCATGCGCAGCAGATCATGGATCTCGAGACCAAGCTCGCGCAGGCGTCGATGCCGCGTGTCGCGATGCGCGATCCGAACGCGACGTACCACAAGATGTCGGTGGCCGAGATGCAGAAGCTCACGCCCAACCTCGATCTCCAGGCGCTCATGCACGCGTTAGGCGCACCCACGGTGACCGAGATCAACGTGGCGCAGCCGGCTTTCTTCACGACCGCCGACACGCTGCTCGCCACCGTGCCGGTGGACACGTGGAAGGCCTACCTGCGCTGGCACTTGCTGGACAACACGGCCAACTCGCTGCCCTCCAAATTCGCCGATGAGAACTTCAAGTGGTCGCAGCACCTCACCGGGGCGAAGGAGCAGCTGCCGCGCTGGAAGCGGTGCGCCGCCACGGCCAACGGTGTGTTAGGCGAAGCGATCGGCCAGGAATATGTGAAGCGCACCTTCACGCCCGCCGCCAAGGCGCGCGCCCTCACGATGGTGGACAACCTCGTCGCCACGCTGCGCGCCGACATCAAGCAGCTCGCCTGGATGAGCGACAGCACGAAGCAGCGCGCCATCGAGAAGCTCGATGCCTTCACGAAGAAGATCGGCTATCCCGACAAGTGGAAGGATTACAGCACGCTCGAGGTCGAGCCCGGCCGCTACCTCGCCAACCTGCGCCACGCGAGCGATTTTCGCCGCGCCGACAACTGGTCGCGATTGGGCAAGCCGGTGGATCGCACCGAGTGGGGCATGACGCCGCCCACCGTCAACGCCTACTACAATCCGCAGATGAACGAGATCGTGTTCCCGGCCGGCATCCTGCAGCCGCCGTTCTTCGATCCGAACGCCGATGACGCCGTGAACTACGGCGCCATGGGCGCGGTCATCGGGCACGAGATGACCCACGGCTTCGACGACGAAGGCCGCCAGTTCGACCCCAAGGGCAACCTCCGCGATTGGTGGACCGCCGAAGACGCCGCCAAGTACAACGCGCAGGCCAAGCTCGTGGTCGACCAGTTCGACGGGTACACCGTCCTCGACTCGAGCACGCACGTCAACGGCAAGCTGACGTTAGGCGAGAACATCGGCGACCTGGGCGGCCTCACGATCGCGTACCTGGCCATGGAGAAGTCGCTGCAGCAGAACGGCCGGCCCGGTCCGATCGACGGCTTCACCCCCGAGCAACGCTTCTTCCTCAGTTGGGCGCAAGTGTGGCGCGAAGAGATGCGACCCGAGATGCAGCGCACCCTGGTCAACATCAACGAGCACGCACCGTCCAAGTGGCGCGTGGACGGACCGCTCTCGAACATGCCGGAGTTCAAGGCGGCGTGGGGCTGCAAGGATGGCGATCCGATGGTGCGTCCCGACAGCCTGCGCGCGCACATCTGGTAGCCTAGGGCGACTGCTTGGCGAGGGTGATCGTGCCCTTGAAGGTCCGCACGGTCACCCGCGCCGCGCCTAACCCGAGCTGGAGGTGCAGCACGCCGCCGCGTCCGTTCTGACCGGCGGCGGGACGCACCTGCGTGAACCCGTTGGCGATGGTTCCGACGATCGTCGACAGGTCCACGAGCGCCGACGCGGAGTCCGGCAGCGTCAGCGCGACGCCGCCGGCGTGATTCGAGAATTCGAACACGCCGCCCGAGGCCGGGTCCCCGGTGAATCGAATGTCGCCGCCCACCGATGCGAACCGTCCGCGCATCACGTCGGCGTGCCGCACGTCGAGTGTCCCGCGGACCGTGGCCGCATCCAGGTCTTCGGGCGCGCCGCTGATGCCGAGGCGGCCCCCGCCCGTGCGCGCCCGCACCCATGGCGCGGTGATATCGAGGGCCACGTCGCCCGCCATGGACTCGACATCGATGCTCGTCGACGTTCCCGTTAGGCGGATGGGCCCGGAGACGCTGTAGAACCACCCGGACGCGTCGCGGGCGTCGATCGCCGCGCTCACCGCTTTCACCGACAGCTGGCTCCGCCGCGGGACGTGGAGCACGAGCGTCGATGGCCGCACCGGCGTCGCGTCGGCGTGATCCACGATCCCCACCTTCACGCCATGTACATCGCCCGCGAGATAGAAGCGCTCGCCCCGCGCCACCGTGCCGCGCGCCTCGATCGAGTCCCTGTCCCATACGGCGATCGAGATGGTGCCGGTCGGAAAGAACACCTTGATCGGTGCGATGGGATCGAGGTGCTGCGCGCGCAGCAGCCGGGGCGTCTGCGCCCGGGCACCGGCGGCGCCGCAGGCGATCGCGAGCGCGATGCACGCGCCGCGGCGCGGCGCCATGCGCCTAACGAGCCCACCGTCACGACGCATTGTGCAGCCGCCTGAGCAGGTCCTGCTGCTGCTGGTACGACGCCGCCAGCATCTGCCGGAGCGCCGGATTGTTCGGGTCGCGGGCGATCGCGTCCCTGAGCTCGGCGATGGCCTGGTCGATCGCGCGCAGGTCGCTGTCGGCGACCGCCGCCGTCGACGGCGGCAGCATCGCCTTCTCCAATTCGATCTCATCGAGCAGCCGTTGCATCTCCGCCTGGCTCGTCCCCGCCGAGTCGCCGGCCGGCGTCACCACGCCGCCGTTAGGCACGAAGCTCCCGGCCGGCGGCGCTGAGCCCGGCGGCTCGTGCGGCCGCACGCGGAGGAGGACGGCCACACACGCGACGGCCGCGATCGCCCCGGCGCCGATCCACGCCCTGCGCCACGCCCGCCGCGCCGGCGGCGCGGACGCGGGCAGCGCCCGCACCTTGCCGCCCTCGATCCGCTCCCGGATCGCCGGCCACATCGCCTCGACCTCTGCGTTAGGCATTGGCTCGCTCCGGATCCGCCGGACCATCGCGCGCAGCCGCTCCACATCGGCGGCGCACTCGGCGCACGCGGCCACGTGCGTCGCCAGCGTGCCGGCGTGCTCCGGGGCCACCGTGCCGTCGGCCAGGCCTTGGCGCTCCGCCTCCGTGAGATGGGTCATGCGTCGAGCATCCTCGAGAGATGGCGGCGCGCGCGCCACAGCTGCGCCCGCGAGGTGCCGGGCGCGATGCCGGTCATCGCCGCGATCTCCTCGTGCGAGTAGCCTTCGATGTCGTGCAGCACCAGCACCATCCGTGATCCGTTAGGCAACCGGTCCAGCGCCGCCGCCACATCCATCTGCGTATCCAGCCGCCGATCCAGCGCCGGCCCGCCCGCGGACACGTCGCCCGGGTCGTCCGCGAACCGCAGCGCATCGCGCCGGGTCGCCCGCAGCCGCTCCAACATCAGGTTCACGCCCAACCGGTGCAGCCACGTGCGCAGCGCGCTCTCGCCCCGGAACGACGCCAGCTTCTCCCAGGCGCGAACGAACACATCCTGCACCATCTCGCGCGCGTCTTCCTCGTTGCCTAACATGCGGCGGCACAACGCGTGGATGGCCGGCGCGTGCACGCGATACACGATACCGAACGCGTCCACATCGCCCGCTTGCGCCCGGCGCACGGCATCATCCACCACCGAATCCGTCGTGTTCGCCGCACTGCGCGGCGGCGCAAGCGAGTCACCCGTCATCCCGTCGCCAGGCGCGCGGCCCGGACGTCGCAGCCGTGCGATGTCACGGCCACGCGGCCGAGCCGCTGAGGGTGCGCCATCATGCCATGGAACGGTCGCGGGACGCAAATCGCCGCCGCCCAACTAGGGCTGCCGCGACGCGATCACGGACAGCGTCGAGTCGATCTCGTGCGCCGCGACATCGCGTGGAAACCGCTCGCCCGACCCTGTGCTCATCGGAATGTTCACCGATGACACGGCGCCGGACCGGTCCAGCGACACGAGCGCCGTCGTCGACTTGGCGAGCGTGATCTCGAGCATCCACGCTCCTTGCTCCGGCCACTGACGCCGCACCGCGAAGACGCCGGGCTGCGCGGTGGGATCGAGGCGCAGCGCCACCGACTGCCGCTGGCCGTTCACGATCCCCTCGGCCGTGCCGGTGAGATCGCGCGTGGTCGGAACGCCGTCGCGCATCGCCGCATGCACCAACAACAGTGCATCGCGATTGGCCCGATCGTACGGATTCACGGGATACTCGACGGACAGCCAGGGCGGCCACTTGAACGCGGACTTCGCGAACGACGCCGCTCGCGATGGCACGGGCGTCAATGCAAACGCCGCGGCCAAGGACACGAGCGCCAGTGCGACTCCATGCAGTCGGCGGGTCATACGACCTCCAATCGATTCGAGTGCACGCCGGCGCAGCGTGACGTGGCGCCGGATGCGTGTATCGATTGGATGACCGATGCCCGCGGAATGCTTACACGACCGGCCAGGGGCCGCGCATCGCCGCGATCAGCCGGCGCGTGCGCGCGCCCTGTGACGCCGGTCCGCCACCGCGGCGGCCGCATCGACGAACGCGCCGATCACCGGGTGTGACCGTCCGCCGAGCGCCGCACGTTCGGGCTGGAACAACGTCGCGATGAAGAAGGGGTGATCCGTGAGCTCGAGGCCGCGAGCGGCGCCGTCATCATCCTGTGCGGTGATGCGCATCGTCGCGTGCGCGAATCGCTCGGCGTGGCGCGGGTCGAGCCCGTAGTTGCAGTGGTACGCCTCCGTGGCCACGTCGCACCCATAGATCGCGTGCAGCCGCGAGCCCTGCGCGAGATGCACGCGGCCCTCCACTTCCACCAGGCTGCACGACAACGCGGTAATCAGCGGACGCGGCGCGAGCGGATGGCTCTCGGCGTGCTCCGCGTCCGTTAGGCCGAGGACCGAGCGCGCGTACTCGATGAGCGCGTGCTGGAATCCGGCGCAGGTGCCGAGGAACGGCACGCCCGATCGGCGCGCGAACCCAATGGCCGCGAGCGCCGCGTCCATGTTCGCGTACGGGCTGCCGGGAACGCACCACACGCCGTCCGCGTCCGCGAGCCGCGCCGCCATCTCCGGGCCCAACGACGCCGTGTGCAGCCACGCCGCGTCCACGGTGCGCCGCGCGTCGTGGGCGGCGCGGGCCAGCGCGACGGGAATCGCGCGATGCGCGACGACGGCGTCGGTGCGATCGCCGACGAGGACGATGCGAATGAATTGCGACGACATGGAAGCTCCGGTGGATCGGGGCGGCCGGGTCCGGTTCGACACGCGTGGTGGGTCGTGGCGTCCGCCTCTATTTGGGCACGAACACGAAGCCGCGCCAGATCCAGATAGCGACGGCGGATCGCGCATACCTTGACATCCGACAACAGCGTCCGTATATGTTGTCGAACGACAAGGTATCACTCCCCGACCGAGGATGCGCATGACCGACCGCGCCGATCTGCTGCAGGGCACCCTCGACCTGCTCATTCTCAAGACCCTGGTCCTCGGCCCGCTCCACGGGTGGGCCATCTCCAAGCGCTTGCGCCAGCTCTCCGACGACGTGCTCGAGGTCGGGCAGGGCAGCCTCTACCCGGCGCTCTATCGTCTCGAGGATCGCGGCTGGATTCGGGCCGAGTGGGGGACGAGTCCCGAAGCCGGCGGGCGCCGCGCCAAGTTCTACAGCCTTACCGCCGACGGGCGCAAACAATTCGCCGCCGAGCGGTCGCAATGGCGCCTGTTCTCGACGGCGGTCGAGCGCGTGCTCAAGGCGACCTGAGGATTCCTCTATGCATCCTTCCATCCGCCGCGCGCTGCGTCGCCTCCGCGCCTTGACGCACCGCGATACGCTCGAGCAGGAGCTCGACGATGAGCTCCGGCTCCACGTGGCGCTCGAAGCCGCGGAGCTCGAGCGCGTGCACAACCTGTCGCCGGACGACGCGCGGCGCCTGGCGCTGGTCGCGTTCGGCGGCATCGAGCGGTACAAGGAAGCGCACCGTGACGCGCGCGGCGTCCGCTGGCTCGACGAGCTGCAGCAGGACATCCGCTATGCCGCGCGTGCGCTCGGCCGCAGCCCCGCCTTCACCGCGTCGGCGATCGCCATTCTTGCGTTAGGCATTGGCGCGTGCACGGCCGTATTCAGCGTGGTCGACGCCGTCGTCATCTCGCACCTGCCGTATCCGCACGACGACCGGCTCATCCAGATCTACGAGCGCAATTCGCCCACCAATCAATGGCCGCTGTCTGTGGCGGACTTCCAGGCGATCGAGCAATGGCAGCGGAGTTTCACGAGCGTGGGCCTTCTGCGACAAACGCTCGCGCCGGTCTCGAGCGGCGGCGAGCCCCAGCGCATGCCCGTCGGCTACGCGACGTCCGGCTTCTTCCGCACGTTAGGCGTAACCCCGGTCGTCGGCCGCGGACTCGGTTCGACCGATGATGCTCCCGGTGCCCAACCCGTGGCCGTCGTGTCGCACCGCTTCGCCGTGGACCACTTGGGCGGCGACACGGTGGCCGTGGGCCGGTCGGTAGACGTGGACGGCGTCGCCTACACCGTTGTCGGTGTGCTCGACCAGCGCTACACCAACCTTGCGGGCCGCTATGGCGAAGTGTGGGCCGACGCGCGCCTCGCGCCTCCCGAGCGACGCGGTCCCTTCGGCATGGTAGTCGTCGCGCGGCTCAACGACGGGATCACGCTCGACGATGCGGCGAGGGATCTCGAGCGTGTCAGCCGGCGCGAGTTCGTGGTGTGGCAGGCGACGTTCCAGGATCACGACGCGATGCTCGTCCCCGTATCGTTGCGCCGTGTCGTTCTCGGCGAGGCGCCAAAGACCATCATTCTCTTCAGCGCGGCCGTCGTGCTCGTCATGCTGATCGCGATCGCCAACGTGGCCGGCCTCATGTTGGTGCGGGCCGCGGGCCGCTGGCGTGAGGTCTCGTTGCGCGCCGTGCTCGGCGCGACGCGGGCCCGCATCGCGCGTCTCCTCGTCACCGAAAGCATCCTCGTCTCGCTCGCCGGCGCGGTGGCCGGCATTGCGTTAGGCATCATCGGCGTGCGGGTGATGAAGGTGGTCGGCCCACAGGTGGCGCGCCTCGAGGAATCGCACGTGCACGTGCATGCGATGCTGTTTGCGGTTGCGCTGGCGCTGGTCGCCGGCCTCATGATCGGCGCGTATCCGGTGCTGCATCTCGCGCGCGGTGGGGCCGCTGGTGGCGGCGGCGTGCTCGGCGGCGAGCGCTCCGTGGGCGGCACGCGGCGGGCGCACGCGTTGCGCGCCGCGTTCGTGGTCGCGGAGTTCGCGTTGGCGCTGCCGTTGCTCGCGGCCGCGGCGCTCTTGCTCAACAGCTTCGTGCGCCTGCAGCGAGTGAGTCCCGGGTTCGATCCCGCCCACGTGCTAACGATGAGCGTGGCGTTGCCATCGGGCCGCTACGCCACTGACACCGCGATGTCGACGTACTGGACGCGCGCGCTGAACAACGTGCGCGCCGTGCCCGGCGTCGCGGCTGCCGGGTTGGCCGACCAGTTGCCGCTGTCCGGCTCCAATCTGGATGAGAACAACTTCGACCTGTTGGACCGTCCCGTTCCCGCAGGCACGGCGCAGCCGGTCACGCCGTGGACTGTCATCACGGCCGACTACTTCACTGCGCTCGGCGTTCGCCTGCTGGAAGGCCGCATGTTCACGCCCACCGATACGGGTGGGCAGCATCCCGTCGTCATCGTGAGCCGATCCTGGGCGCACAAGTACTTTCCGGACGGAACCGCGGTTGGGCGGAAGATGGTGGCGGGTGGATGCACGTCGTGTCCGCCGTTGACCATCATCGGTGTGGTGAGCGACGTGATGTACACGAGCCTCGGCGATGTTCCCGAGGGCGCATACGAGCCGCTGACCGAAGGATGGGGACGCACACTCGCCCTCGTCGTGCGCACGACGGGCGATCCGGCCGCGGCGATTCCCGGTGTGAGCGCGGCGCTCCGGTCGGTTGAGCCTTCGGTGACGCTTGCCGACGCGACACCGATGGCCGAGCGTTTCTCCGCCGCCATTGCCGATCCGCGGCACGCCGCGTCGTTAGTCGCCGGATTCGCGTTGGTCGCGGCGCTGCTCGCGGCCATCGGAATTTTCGGCACGCTGTCGTACACCGTGAGCATGCGACGCCGCGAGATCGGCGTCCGGCTCGCGTTGGGCGCGAAGCGCCAGGCGGTGACCGGCATGATTGTCCGGCGCGGCATGGCGCACGCGGCGTTGGGCGCCGCGTTGGGCCTCGTGGCGGCACTGATCGCGACCCGGTGGCTCGGGTCCAAGCTGTTCGAGGTGAGCCCGGCCGACCCGCTCACGTTCGGCGCGGTGATCGTCGGCCTCCTCATCGTGGCGCTCGCGGCCAGCTGGGCGCCGGCGCGACGCGCGGCGGCAATCGACCCGGCGGAGGCGATCCGCGCCGAATCGTCCGGTTAGGCGACGGCCGGGTCGCGCTCCAGCACCATCACGACGTGCAGGTGGCGGCCGAACACCCACGACGCGGGTGGGGCGTACACGTCCCGCAAGCGCTCCCAGTGCGTCACCTGCGCGCCGGCTCGTTCCGCCATCTCCCACCACTGGCGCTCGGTCCAATAGCGCGGCGGATGCGGCGCGCTGTCGCCGACGTCCAGCGCGCGGAGCAAGAGGCGATCGCCGCGGCGGCGGACCAGGCGATCCGCCAGAATCACGCCGTGTCGCGCCACGCGCAGCGCTTCGCGCAGGAGCGTCACCGGATCGCCGGCGCGGCGCAGCACATCGGCCATGATGACATACGCAGCACCGCCGTCGGCGAAGGGCAGGCGGTGCTCCGTGCACGCCACGACCGGGATCGGTGCGCGCGCAGGCGGTGCGGCGTCGGCGCCTAACCCAGCACGCGCGGTGCGCGCCGACACGAGCGCCGCGACGCGGCCGTCACCGCACCCGATGGCAACGAACGGCTGCGCGGTTGTCCCATCGCCGCGCAGATGGTCGCGCAGCCGCATGACACGCGACACCGACGCCGCGATCGCTCGGGCGCGACGATCAGGTTCTACACCCGGATGTCGAGTCGTCATTCTCCGGTGGCTCCGTCCCCTGTTGATGCCATGATTGTCGATACGGCGAGCGCGGCCGTGCTGTTTCGGTCGCGCCGCCTCGACAGGGCACGCCTCCATCTGTAGCATCGACCTACTCCCCGTCGGATTCCTCCCTCCTTTCGACAACACATGTCCTCAGTCGGTTTACGCGCCCGCCCCGCGACCGGCCTCATCGACACTGCGGTTGTATTACTCCGACGACGGTATTGGGACTACTTTCTCGCCGCGCTCATCCCGGCGCTCCCGTTCTTGATCGTCGACGTCTTCGTGTCGTATCGGACGCTCGGGTGGGTAGAGGACGCGGATCGGCTGGTCTGGCCTGTGGCCGCGGCGATCGCGGCCTGCATGGTCTCCGGCGAGTATACGGGCAGCCGGGTTTCGTTAGGCGACGCGCTCGCTCGTGTCCTGCGGCGCTATCCCGCGCTGATCGTGCTGTCGCTGTTCGTCGCCGTCTGCGTCGTCTGCGGCCTGGCCTTTCTGATCGTCGGCGCGTTCGTCGTCGCGGCGTGGCTCTACGCCGCGGCGCCGGCGTTCATCCTCGAGGATCTGTCCCCGAGCGGTGCAATCGGCCGGTCGTTCGATTTGGCGAACGGCCTTGCTCCGCACGTCCTCGGCGTCTGGGTGGGCGCCGTGTTAGCCAACATCATAGCGGATTGGGCATTGGCGGCGCTGATTCGTTGGGGGTGGATCGCACTCGCCGCGTACGTGGTGATTCCGGTTCGCGTGGAAACGATGCTGGTGCTGCTCGCGGCAATCGCCGCGCGGCCGCTCGTCGTGGTCCCGCCCGCCGTCGTCTACTTCGACCTGCGGATCCGGCGCGACGGCTTCGACATCGAGGCGATGGCCGCATCGCTCGACGACACGGCGCCCGCGCCGCCGGCCGCCATCCCGCCCAACGCTCCCGGTGCGCCTAACGCGCCCGCGGCAGATCCAGCGCAAAGGCCGAGCCCGCGTTCGGCACGCTCTCGACGGTTAGATCGCCGCCCATCGCCCGCGCCAGATCGCGGCTGATCGCGAGTCCCAACCCCGCGCCTTCCCCCGGGCGCGCGAACCCGCGCCCAACCTGCACGAACGGCTCGAAGATGTCGTCCAGCCGGTCCGCCGGGATGCCGTGCCCGGTGTCGCGTATCGTTAGGCGAACGCGCTCGTCGGTCGCCGAGCACGACCACGTGAGGTGCCCGCCGGCCGGTGTGTACTTCACGGCGTTAGACAGGAGATTCAACAGGATCTGCTCGACCTTGGACCGGTCCGCCCGTGCCACGACTGCATCCGAGCACCCGACGTGCTCCTCGATCAATCGACGGGCCGTGACCTGCGGCGCCATCGTCTCCGCGATGTCGCGCACCACGTCCGACAACACCACATCATCCACGCTGAATGCCACGTGCCCGGACTCGATGCGGGTGAAGTTCAAGAGGTCGTTGATCAGGCCGAGCAGCCGCAGTTGGCTCGCGCGGATGCGATCGACGTCCGCGTGCTGCTCGGCCGTGAGCGGTCCGCGCAGGCCCATCGCGAGCAGTGACGCGTAGCCGCCGATCGCATTGAGCGGCGTGAGCAACTCGTGCGACATCGTCGCGAGGAAGTCCGTCTTCGCGCGGTTGGCCGAATCGGCTTCGATCCGCCGGCGCTCGAGCTCCGCGGCCTGCGCGCTGATCTGATCCACGAGATCGGAGAGATCGCGCGCGCGCTCCTCAGCCTCGAGCCGCGCGGCGTCGCGAGCGGCGAGCTGCAACGCGTGCTCGTACTGCTCGCGCTCCATTTCCCGTTGGGCAGTCAGGTCCTGAATCACGATGCCGAACCCCTCGAGCACATCCTGAGAGTTTCGGAGCGCGGTGATCACGACGCTGGCCCAGAAATGGGAGTGGTCTTTCCGCACGCGCCACCCGGTGCTCTCGAACCGCCCAGCAGTCATGGCCTGTTCGAGCTCGCGTGCCGGCAAGTTGCTCGCGAGATCCTGCGGCGTGTACAGACGCGCCATCGATCGGCCGATCATCTCGTGCGCCGTAAGACCAGTCGCGTGCTCGGCGCCGCTATTCCAACTCAGAATCGTGGCCCGCGGCTCGACGGCGTAGATGGCGAGGTCGGTGATGTGCTCGACCAGCATGCACACCAAGTCGGCGGCGCGCCGGCCATCCGAGTCCCGCGTCCCAGCCTCCTCCGTGTGTCTGCCGCTGTCAGGCGCGGCCTTCCTGGATACACGACCCACGAATCCTCTGCCGGTGCCCGGTTCACCACGACCCACCGCACAACTAAAGAATCAATCGGACGCGGTTATCCGTCTGCGTCGAACGCCGACGCCGGTCTCATCGGGCGAGCGAGAATCGGGCCACCCAGCGCACTTTCACGTAGCAGTCGATACGCGCGCGGCAGCGCGCGTCACCGTGTGCGCGCATAAATGAGGTCGATCAGTTCGTCGTACATCGCGTTGGCTTCGCTGTTACCGGCGCGGATCGCCTCGGTAGCGCAGTGCTTGAGATGGTTGCGCATGAGCTCCTTGCCCACGGCGCGCAGCGCCTCTTGCACCGACGAGATCTGCGTCATGATGTCGGCGCAGTACCGCTCCTGCTCCACCATGCGCTGCAAACCGCGCACTTGTCCCTCGATGCGGCGCAGTCGAGTCAGGTTGCGCGCTTTGAGATCGGGTTCGACGTGTCGCGCGGTCTTCGGCATGAGACGCTCTCGAGTGAAGTCGTGTGAAAGGGTGGCGTGCGCTACGTGAACCGGGCGCGGCGCAAGCGCAAGCTGTTTGTCACGACGCTCACCGAACTGAACGCCATGGCCGCGCTCGCGAGCACGGGACTGAGCAGGATGCCGAACACGGGATACAGGACGCCCGCAGCGATCGGGATGCCGATCACGTTGTAGGCGAATGCCCAACCGAGATTCTCTCGCATGGTTCGCATTGTGCGGCGCGAGAGTGCGATCGCCGTGACAACGGCCTCGACACCGCCGCGCATGAGCGTGATGTCGCTCGCCTCGGCCGCGACATCGGTTCCCGCGCCCCAGCCGATGGCGATGCCGACGTCTGCGCGCGCCAACGCCGGGGCATCGTTCACGCCATCGCCGACCATGGCGACGGCGTGGCCGCGCTCGCGCCTGATACGTTCGATCTCCGCCACCTTTCCTTCGGGCAGCAGATCGGCGACGACACGATCGATCCCCGCGGCGCGCGCGACGGCGTTCGCGGTCCGCGCGTTGTCACCGGTGAGCATCACGACGTCGAGCCCCATCGCGCGCAGACGGGCGATGGCGGCGCGCGATGTGGGCCGAACCGGATCGGCCACGGCGATCACGCCCGCGAGCGCGCGGTTCACCGCGACGTACACGAGGCTCTTCGCATCATCCGTTAGGCGTGTAGCGTCGCCGGCGAGCGGCGACACGTCCACGCCCAACGACGCCATGAATGCCGCGTTGCCGACGGCGACGCGATCGCCGGCCACCGTCCCCTGCGCGCCGTGGCCCGTCGTCGAGCTAAATCCCGCGACCTCGGGAAACGATGCGGCCGAGCCGGCGTGCGCAACGATCGCGGCCGCCACCGGGTGCTCGCTCGCCCGCTCGACCGACGCCGCGAGCCGGACGAGGTCCGCTGATGCCCAACGACCGCCGCGCACGGGGATCACGTCGGTCACCGCCGGCCTGCCTTCCGTGACGGTGCCGGTCTTGTCGAGCACCACCGTGCGCACGTCGCCCGCGCGCTGCAGCGCCGCGCCGCCCTTGATGAGCAAGCCTAACTGCGCCGCGCGCCCCGTCGCGACCATCACCGCCGTCGGCACCGCGAGGCCCATCGCGCACGGACACGCGATCACCAGCACGGCGACAGCGGCGGCGAACGCCCGCACGAACGCGGTGACGCCGCCGCCCGCCGAGCCATCGAGCGCCACGAACCACACCACGAACGTCACGATGGCGATCTGGATCACGACGGGCACGAACACCGCGCTCACGCGATCGGCCAGGGCCTGGATCGGGGCGCGCGTGGCCTGCGCATCGCGCACCAGCCGGACGATCCGCGCCAGCACGCTGTCCGCGCCTAACGACGTGGCGCGGTAGCGGAACGCGCCGGTCCCGTTGATCGTCGCTCCGATCACGGGATCGCCCGGCCGCTTTGCGATCGGCATGGACTCGCCGGTGAGCATCGATTCGTCGACCGCACTCTCCCCCGCCAGCACCACGCCGTCCACCGGAATCCGCTCGCCCGGACGAACCACGACTTCGTCGCCGGTCCGCACGTCGCCGACCGGCACGTCGCGCTCGGTCCCATCGGCTGCGACGCGCGCCACCGGCGGCTGCATCGCGGCCAGCACGCGCAGCGCCGCCGACGTGCGCTGCGTTGCCCGCGCTTCGATCGCGTTGCCGACGAGGATGAGCGCGATGATGAATGTCACCGCCTCGTAGTAGACGTCGGCCGACACGCCGTGCGCGGCGAAGAACGCGGGCGCGACGGTCGCCGCCAGCGAATAGATGAACGCCGCGCCCGTGCCGACGGCGATCAGCGTGTTCATGTCCGCGCCGCGATGCCGGAAGGCGATCCAGGCGCGCGTGTAAAAGTCGCGGCCCGTCCACCCCATCACGGCCACGGTCAGCGCGAGCAGCACGCCGAGCAGCACCGGATGCGGGATGGCGAAGAGCCACGGCGCCGCCGCGGACATGAGCGGCGTCAGGTGCGTCATCGCCCAGTGCATGAACGGGTCGACCGTGGCGCCGGCGGGCATGGTGCCGCTGCCTAACGCCATCGAGAGCCCCATCGACAGGACGGCGGCCGCGAGGGCGACCCCCGCGCGCCACGCGAGACGCCGCGCGTCGCCGTGACGCGCGTGATCCTGTGCCGCGTGCTCCGTCTGCCCGGCCTCGCTCGGCGCCGGGAGCTCGGCGCCGTATCCGGTCGCGCGAACGGCATCCACTATTTCGCTCGCGCTGGCGCGCTGCGGATCGAAGGTCACGGTCGCGCTGCCTAACAACAGGTTCACCGCCGCGTCTTCCACGCCGGGGCACGCGTCGAGCGCGCGCAGCACGCGGCTCGAGCACGCGGCGCACGTCATCCCCGACACCGGGATGGTAATCGTCTCCCCGGTGGGTCGCGCGGCGATCGCCATGTCAGTGCCTCGCGAACGGCCGGAAGTACCAGGCCACCCACGCCACGGCGGCGATGCCTGACGCAATGACCACGACGTCCGCGGCGGTCATTTCCCCGTCTGCTCCGGCGCGCCGTCGCGCGGCGCGTAGCCCTCCGCGCGAACCGCCGCGCGGATACGGTCGAGCGACACCGCGCTCGGGTCGTACGCGATCGTCGCCGACCCGACGGCGATCTGTTCCACGTCCACGCCGGGCACGGCGCTGAGGGCACGCCCAACGGCGGCCACGCAATGGCCGCACGACATGCCGTCGATCTGAATGGTGACGCGTTCCATGCGATGCTCCGAAAGGTGTGGGTACCCCCATGGGGTACCTATCGAAGCATCTATACCCCCCGGGGCTATGTCAAGCCCGGGTCCTCACGCCGCCGACGTGCGACGCGCCAGTCGGAACGCGATGTCGCGGCCCAACTCCGTGCCGCCCGACACGCCGCCCATCGCCAGGCTCACCCACAGCAGCGCCATGCTCTCGAGCACGCGCGCGCGCGACAACGGCCCCGCGTCGATCGGATCGAATCCGAGCTCCGCCGCCAATCCGTGCACCGTGCGCTTCGCCGACGCGTCGTCGCCGCAGTAGAACATCGTCGCCGGCCCCTCGGGAAACGTCGGGTTTGCCATGATGTTGAAACCGGTCGTGTTGAACGCTTTCACCACCCGCGCCCCGGGCGCCCACGACGCCACCTCCTCGGCGCCCGAGCCGCCGGGCGGAACGTCGAGTCCCGTTAGGCCCGCGGCGAACGGGTTCGTGCAGTCGATGACGATCTTGCCGCTGAGCGACCCGGCCGATTGCACCGCCTCGCGCGCGGCCTTCCACGGTACGGCGAACGCCACCACCTCCGAGGCGCGCGCCGCGTCCGCCACCGACGCCGCGCGCGCCGCGCCGCCCGACCCTTCGATGAATTCGCCTAACTGGGCGTCGACGTCGTCGCCCGCCCGGATGCCGAAGGTGACGGTGTGTCGCGTCGTGCCCGACGTTGCCCACCGCCGACCCAGCGTCCCGCCCACATGACCCGCACCGATGATTGCTATGCGCATGACCCCGCTCCGCTCACGCTCCCGAGGATGATCGCGTCCGCCGCCATGCCGGCTTCCGCTTGACAGACTGCTCCGCGTCCGGCTTACGTTCGCCGGACATTCCCGAATGTAACCCGCGGGCGCCGGCGCGGCCAAAGCCGCTCCGCCTAACGATACAGGGAGAACAGGTGGACCGTGCACCGGAGCGCGCGCCCGACCCAGTCGGCGCAGCGCGCGGCCTCCGCGCGCTGCGCGGCGCCACGACCGTCGAGCGCGACGCGCCGTCCGAGCTGCTCGACGCGACCCGCGACCTCCTGCGTGCCATGCTCGCGCGCAACGATCTCGACGTCGCCGACATCGTGAGCATCATCTTCACGACCACGCGCGATCTGTCGAGCGCCGACCCGTCTCGCGCGGCGCGCGACCTGGGGTGGGACGCAGTCCCGTTGCTCCGCATGTCCGAAATCGCCGTGCCGAGCGGACTCGCGCGCTGCGTGCGCGTGCTCATGCACGTCGAGATGCCGCGCGACCGTGGCCGACCGCGACCCGTCTATCTGCGCGACGCGATGGCGCTCCGGCCAGACCTCGCCGCCCGCGACTAACGGAGAATCACCGGCGCAGCTGGGGTGCGCCTTTCGGCGGACGCACTTTCACGTCGACGCCCGCCATCAACGCGAATCCCGTCACCCGCACGACGCGATCCTCGCCGGCTGCGATCCACTGCGCCCGTTGATCGACCTCGAAGGCGCCCATGAACGCCGAGCCCGTGCACTCGACGCGCACGCCGGGGGGCACGAACACCTCGACGCCGGCCATGAGCGCCGTGATCTCGATCTCCGATACGCCCGGCGCGATGAACGCCTCGCGCAGATCGAGCACGATGCCGCCCATCACCGTGAACACTTTGAGATGACGGGGAAGGGCCCACGGCCCGCGGCGCGTGTGGCCGCTCATGATGCCGATGAGCACATCGCGCTCGGGCACCGCCGGGAGCGTCGGCGCACCGGATGGAGCGACTGAAGCCGCGGTGGTGGTCGCGGGCTCATCCGCCAGCACCGGGAGTCCCACCACCAGCGCGTCGAGCTCCGCCACCGATGGCGCTCTGTACGCTTGATCGATGCGCTGCTCGAGCTCGTCCATCGTGAGATGGTTGCTCGCGAAGTGGCTACACAAACGCTGCACGATCTGCTCGCGCTGAATGGCGGTCGGCGCGAGCGAGATCGCTGATGGCTCCGGGCTCATAGGCGACTCGCGAATCGGTCCCGGGAAAGCTACTCGGGCGACCTCGCGCGCAACATGACGCCCCGCCGGAGCCACAGGGTCCGGCGTCGGCGGCGCCCGGATGGCCCGGACGCCGCCATGCGCGGCCGCCGGCGGCCGCGTACCTGCCTAACGCATGGACACGATGTTGTCGCCGCCGGCGACGATCACGAACTCATCGCGCCGGTTCTGCGACCAGCAATCTTCCGAGTCCTGTGAGCACACCGGACGCTCGTGGCCATACGAGATGATGTCGATGCGGCCCGCATCGATCCCGAAATCGGTGAGATAGCGCTTGGCCGCCGCGGCGCGCCGCTGGCCGAGGGCCACGTTGTACTCCTCCGATCCACGGTCATCGCAGTTGCCCTCGATGCGAATGCGCATGTTGGGATTGGCGCGCAGAATCGGCAGCTTCGCATCGAGCACGGACTTGTCGCTGGCCTGAATGTCGGACTTGTCGAACTCGAAGTGGATGCGCTCCTCGATCGTCGACCGTGCCTGCGCCATGCGTGCCTGCGCAGCTTGTGCGCTATCGGCACTGTGATCCGCCGGCGGCGCCGCCGGTGCGGGCGCCGGAGCCGCAGCGGGCGCCGGCGCCGGCGCTTGCGCGACTTGTGGTGGCGCGTGATGACAGGCCGACAGCATCGTCGAAACGGCGAGCAGCGCCGCGGGGGCGAGGCTCTTGCGGGACATAGTACAGCGCTCCTGTGGGGTGAGGACTTGACTGCAGTTGAATGGGACCCAATCTATTTCATGAGACGAACGACGCAATGAGACATCACACAACGCCCGCGAACACTTCTTTGTGCTCGCGGGCGGGGAAAACGATCGACGTCTGGCGGATGCGCGCGATGCCTACCGCGAGGCGAGATAGCGCCGATACGGCTCTCCGAACACGATGACGTGAAAGTGCGGCGGATGACGTTCCTCCGTCGCGTCGACGACCCCTTCCGATTCGAGCGTCAAGAGCGTGTGACGCAGCCACGTGAGGCACGTGCCCGTTGGACGGTGCAGGTCCAACGCGATCCCCGCCGGATGCACGGACATCGGCGAGCTGTTCGCCGGCTGCCGGCGCGTCGGACGAACCGCACTCGTGATCTCGAGTGGCGCGCCGCATGCTTGATAGTATTGGCCGGCCAAGCGTTCGACGAACGTCCGCGTGGTGGGCGTGACGTACGGATAACTCACGCGATGCAGCGTGTAATGGCCGTTGGGCTTGAGCCGCACCAAGTCGCCGTCGCGAACCGCCCGCCGCACGTCGGACGCCGTCCGGTACAGATCGAGGTCATGGTGATGGGCGTACGCGTAGGCGTAGCGGACGCTGTGCTGGGATCCGTGCAGCGACTGCGCGCGGCTGGTGGTGGAGACGATGCCCAACACGACGGCGGCGAGCGCGGCGGCAATGCAGAGACGGCTGCGATGCATGAAACGCGGTGAGTGAGACGACAACAAACGCTCGAGCGACCGGCGGTAGACGATCGACATCCGTCTCGCGTTGCGCGACGAAAGGACCGGTAAGGTACATAGCCCGCTCGGATCGCGCCAGACGGTTTAGATGCCCAACGGACGCGGTGCAGGGAGGAGAGCACGATGCATTCGGATTCGGACGAACGTCGCGATCAGGTGAGTGAGTCGACACACGGAGCGCAGCCGCGCACACACCGCGATGCGCGGCCGCGCGCGCGAAGCGGTCGGCCGATGGTCGATGAAGCGCGGCCCGTGCCGGTGTCGGTCGAGCCGCGCACAGCGCTCTGGACGCACGACGCGCCCGCCGTTGCGTTGGGCGACGTCCGATCGCGCGAGCGCACGCAAGCCGCGGTGGCCGCGCTCTTCGGCGCGGCCGGCACACGTCCCTTCGCCGTTCGCTATTGGGACGGCACGGTCGAGCAGCCGATCATCGCGGACGCGCCGCCTCCGGCATTCACGCTCGTGATCCGATCGCCCGGCGCGCTCCGTCGCGCGTTCCTCGCGCCCTCGGAGCTGCACTTGGGCGAGGCGTATGTCCGCGGCGACATCGACGTCGAGGGCAACATCGAAGCGGCCGTCGAGTTGGGCGACACGCTCCGCGATCAACTCGAGACCCCCGGTGCTGTGCTGCACGCACTGCGTGCGCTCGTCGGCCTGCCGCGCGATCACGCTCCGGAGGAAGCGCACGAACGCCAGCCCGGGCTCTCACACAAGGGATGGCGTCACTCGCGCCGCCGCGACCGCGCCGCCGTTCGCTCGCACTACGACGTCGGCAACGAGTTCTATTCGCTCTGGCTCGATCGCGACATGGTCTATTCGTGCGGCTATTTCATCACCGGCGCCGAAGACATCGACGCCGCCCAACACGCCAAGCTCGATCTCCTGTGCCGCAAGCTGCGGCTCAAACCAGGCGAGCGGTTGCTCGACATCGGGTGCGGATGGGGCGGACTCATCCGTCACGCCGCGCGCAACTACGGCGTCGACGCCGTCGGCATCACCTTGAGCGAACACCAGGCATCGCTGGCGCGCGAGCGGATCCGCGCCGAGGGACTCGCGGGCCGGTGCCGCGTCGAAGTGCGCGACTACCGGGAATTCGCCGGCGGCGTCGAGTTCGACAAAGTCGTGAGCGTCGGGATGTTCGAGCACGTCGGCCGCTCGCGACAACCCGAATACTTCCGGACGGCCGCCCGCCTAACGAAGCCCGGCGGTTTGTTCTTGAACCACGGCATCGTGCGCGCCGACAGCGCCGCGGGCATGCTCGGCCTCGCGAAACGCGCGCTCTGGCGGCAGGGCGTATTCATCCAGCGCTACGTCTTCCCCGACGGCGAGCTCGTGCCGCTCGAAACGGCAGTGCGCTGCGGCGAGCGGGCGGGCCTCGAGGCGCGCGACGTCGAATCCCTGCGCGAGCACTATGCGCTCACGCTCCGCCATTGGGTACGTCGCTTGGAGCAGGCGCGCGATGCGGCCGTGGCCCTCGTCGGCGAGCAGGCGTTTCGCGTGTGGCGCCTGTACATGTCGGCATCCGCGCACGCCTTTGCCACCGGTCGCATTGGACTGGCGCAGGTGTTGTTCGCGAAGCCCGACGCCCACGGCCGCGTGGCATTGCCGCGGACCCGGGCCGACATCTACGCGCCCCGAACGGCTCCGCTGCGCCTGGTACCGCGCGCGCCGCGCCCCGCCTAACACGCACGGAACCGTGTGCCCCCGACGGATACTAAGATTTCGCGAAGAAGCAGGCGCAACCGCACCGCTGTGTCCGGCGAGGGTATATTTGTGACTTCACACCAGCGTTTCACTTTTCAGGCGCTCGCGCGTGAACTCCCAGAACCTGTCGGCGATGCGGCCGCCGATCCTCTCGCTGATCGTTCCCGTGTACAACGGCGCCGCGCAGCTGCCCGCGACGCTCGAGCAGCTGCGCGCGTTCCTGCGCTCCCGTCCGTACTCGTGGGAATTGATTCTTGTCGATGACCACAGCGACGGTCGCGTCGCTGGTGCGCTCGACGCGTTCGCCACGGAAGCGCCGTGCGTCAGCGTGCTGCACAACGATCGCAACATGGGGAAGGGATATTCCGTCTCGCGCGGCATGGGCGCCGCGCGCGGCGCGTATCGCGTGTTCACCGACGCGGATCTCGCGTATCCGACCACCGAGATCGACAAGATCGTCAATGCGCTGCAGCAGGGCGCCGATGTGGCCGTCGCCTGTCGCGTCCTCCCGGACTCGCGCTATCTCATGAGCCCGAGTTTCTTCTCGTATCTCTACACGCGTCACGTGATGAGCCGGTTCTTCAACGCGCTCGTCCGGTGGACGTTGATTCCGCGCGTCCGCGATACGCAGGCCGGCCTCAAGGGCTTCACCGCCGCCGCCGCCGAGATTGTCTTCCCGCGCGTCACGATCCCGAGATTCGGGTTCGACGTCGAAGCCCTGTTCATCGCGCGCAAGTTCGGCCTAACGATCCAGCAGGTCGCCGTCAACTTCCGCTACGACGAGGAGCCGACCACCGTCCGGTTCGTGAAAGACGCGGCCGACATGGCGCGCGACCTCGCGCGCATCCGCGCGAACGAGTGGCGGAGGCGCTACGACTGACGCGCATCGTCTGATCATCAACGCGGACGATTTCGGCTACACACGAGGCGTTACCAGCGGCATCCTCGAGGCGCATCGCGCGGGCACGGTGTCATCCACGACATTGCTCGCCAACATGCCCGCCTTCGACGACGCCGTTCGTGCCGTGCGCGACGGCGACGCGACACTCGGCGTCGGCGTGCACATCAATCTCGTACAGGGTCGACCGCTGGCGCGCGTGCCCACCCTCGTGGATGAGCGCACCGGAGCGTTTCATCAGCTCGCAACGCTCGTTGCGCGCGCGTTCGCCGGTCGCATCGATCCCGACGAGGTCGGCGCAGAGTGCGAAGCACAGATTGCCGCGGTGCGCGCCGCCGGTGTGACGATCACGCACGTCGACAGCCATATGCACACGCACGCGATTCCCGCGCTCTGGCACCCCATCTCGGCTGCCGTGGTGCGCGCGGGCATTCATGCGATGCGATGGCCCGCCGAGTCGTTTCGCAACACGCCGTTCGAACCGTCGCGGCTCGCGACGAATGTGCTCGTCGCGCTCAGTTGGGCGGCCATTCGGCGGAACGCATCGCCGATCCGCTACCCGGATCATTTCATTGGCATCTCGCTGCAAGGCGGCCGCGACGTCGAGCGCAATCTGCTCCGCGCATTCGACAACCTCGCGCCCGGCACCACCGAGCTCATGGTGCATCCGGGGCACAGCGACGCCGAGCTCGCTGCGATGGATACGTATACGTGGCAGCGGGAAAACGAGTTGGCAGCGCTCGTGTCGCCGGCCATTCGCGACCGGCTCGTGCGCGGAGACATCGAGCTCGTCCACTTTGGCTCGCTGTGCTGACTCGATCTATGGCGAATGCCGGGACCGGTCGCGTCCGCCATTGACGGCGGCAGGCCGCACCGGCAGTCTTGGCTCATGATGCGCGAGCATCACCTTCCCGTCGGGCGAACCGCCCGTTTCTACACTTTGGGCGACCCGCAGCGCGTGCCGAGTGAAGTGTGGTTCGTGTTGCACGGCTATGGGCAGCTCGCCTCGCGTTTCCTGCGTCACTTCGAGGTGCTGAACGACGGGCGCCGGCTCATCGTCGCACCCGAAGCGCTCTCGCGCTTCTATCTCGACACGGTGACGGGCAGCCACACGCACTCACCGGTTGGCGCGTCGTGGATGACGCGCGAAGATCGATTGAGCGAGATCGACGACTACATCGAGTACCTGGACGCGCTCGCCGATCAGATTCGTCGCGACGTTGGTGGCAAGCTCCCGCGCGTGGTGACGCTTGGTTTCTCACAGGGTGTGGCGACGGCATGTCGCTGGGTGACGAAGGGCCAGGTTGCGCCGGATCGCCTGATCATGTGGGGCGGTTTGATACCGCACGATCTCGATCTGTCCACGCTCGCGGCGCCGGCGGGCGATCGCGCGGCCGACATGGTGATCGTCGTTGGCAGCGAAGACGGTTTGGTCACGAACGCCGCGGTCGCGGAGCAAGCGGAGCGGATGGCGCGCGAATCGATCGTCGCGCGCACGATGACGTTCGCGGGCGGTCACCGTTTGGACGACGAGACGCTGGCCGCGCTGGCTGCAAGTCCCGCGGCGGTGTTGTAGCGCGCTACGGTCGCG
>DASVAC010000157.1:0-8022 GCA_036376535.1 Gemmatimonadaceae bacterium
GAATCGACGTCTTGGATTTGGCGGTCGAGATCTGCGGCTTCGAAGGCAGAGGGCTGGGCGTGGCCGGCCAGGGCTGCGTAGGCCCGGACGGCGCCGCCGAGCACGAGGAGTGCCGAGAGGAAGAAGAGGGCGCGGCGTTCGGCGGGTGTTGGCATCGTGGCCGCACGATAGGATGGGTCGGTGCGGCCGGCGTCATCGAAACATTTTGGCTGCGGCGCGAATTATTGCGGGGTCGCGCGGTCGTCGGACGAGCAGCTACTGCGTCGTTAGGAGTTTGGTGGCGACGTCGCCGACGATCTGGAGACTCTGGGCGGACACTTTGTCGAAGGTATCCTGGGGGGTATGGTGCCAGGGGTAGTCATAATCGATGACGTCGATCACGTGGATGCCGGCGTTGAGCAGCGGGACGTGGTCGTCGGTAATGATCTGGCCTGGAGCGGGAATGAAGTAGTGTGAGTAGCCCAGGTCGGCGGCGGTGTTCCAGACGAGCGAGACGACTTCGGGCGCTTGTTGGAGGGAGTGGCCTTCCTGATAAATATCGAGGTCGCGGTCGCCGATCATGTCCCAGAGGACGCCGTACAGGGGCTTATAGTTAGGCGAGGGCAGGTGTTGGGCGAAGTACGTCGAGCCGAGGAGGACGTCGGTGCTCTTGGCGAGGTCGCCGTCATCGAAGTCGCCGTAGTCTTCGCCGTCGACGAACACGAGGTCGACGCCGACGGTGGGCGGCGTTTTGCGGAGGGCGTCGCCTAACGCAATGAACAGGGCGACGCCGGAGGCGCCGTCGTTGGCGCCGGGCATGGGGAGCGCGCGTTGCGCGGGATCGGTGGCGCCGTCGGAGATCGGGCGGGTGTCCCAGTGCGTGAGGTAGAGAATGCGTTGGGCGGCGTCGGGCTTGAAGCGGGCGATGATGTTGCGGAGCGGCAGCGTGTCGCCGTGAACGGTGACGTGGGTCCAGCGTTGTTCGATGACGGTGTCGGCGCGCTGCTTCATTTGGGCAACGATCCAGTCACCGGTTTTGCGGTGGGCGGGGGAGCCGGGGATGCGGGGGCCGAAGTCGAGTTGTGTCTTGACGAAGCCGAGTGCTTCCTGTCCGTTGAACGAGGTCTGGGGACGGTGCTCGCGTGAGCAGGCGGCGATGCCAAGGGGAAGTAGCAGCATCCAGAATCGGGTGCGCAAGGACTGCTCCGGGGTGGAGTGGGCGTGGGGGAAAAGTAGTGGATGTGCGTCCGGCGCGCGTCCCGCGGGCGGGGTCGCTTCGCGCGGGTGCGGCTCGTCTTAGATTTGGGCTGAATGTCTCGTCGGGCAGAGTGAACGCGAGCAATTTCCCGTGAAGATTCTTCCGCGGTACGTCATCCGCGAGCACGTTGGGCCACTCATCTTCTCGTTGTCGGCCCTGACGATTCTGCTCCTCTTGAATCAGGTGGCGAAGCAGTTTGGCCAGCTGGTGGGCAAGGGGCTATCGTGGGGCGTCATCGGGGAATTCTTTTTGTTATCGATACCGTTCATCGTGGCGATGACGCTGCCGATGGCGGTGTTGGTGGCGGTGCTGTACGGGTTCAGCAGGTTGGTCGCGGAGAACGAGGTGACGGCGTTGCGCGCGTCCGGTGTGAGTGTGAATCGGATCGTGGCGCCGGTGATGGCGGGCGGGGTGGTGTTGGCGTTGCTGATGTTGTTGTTCAACGATCAGGTGTTGCCGCGGGCGAACCATCGGTTGCGGACGTTGCAGACGGACATCGCGCGGAAGAAGCCGACGTTCGCGTTGCGCGAGCAGGTGATCAACGAGGTGATTCCGGGCCGGATTTTTCTCAAGGCCGGGCACATCGACAACGCGACGAACGAGATGCGCGAGGTGTTCATTTACAATTTCGAGGATCCGGCGCATCGCAAGACGATCTACGCCGACAGCGGCGTGATGGGTCTGACGACGGACGAGAGCACGCTCGAGATGACGCTGCACCACGGGTTCGTGCTGCAGGTGCCTAACGATGATCCGTCGTCGCTGCAGCGGTTGTACTTCGCGACCGACGTGGTGC
Organism: Gemmatimonadaceae bacterium; assembly: GCA_036376535.1. Taxonomy (GTDB): domain Bacteria; phylum Gemmatimonadota; class Gemmatimonadetes; order Gemmatimonadales; family Gemmatimonadaceae; genus JADGGM01. Next base: position 2,034 of record DASVAC010000157.1, read on the forward strand.
GCGTGCGCGGCGTGACGAACAAATTCGAGAAGACCGAAAAGGACGACTATCGCGGCGAGCGCGAGATGACCGTCTGTCAGATGAACCAGGAGTATCAGACGGGCGTGTATCAGCTGGCGCTCGCGCGCAGCGAGCTCGCGTCGACGTTGGGCAATACCGCTCGCTATGCGGCGACGGGCGAGCGGCCGGCCGTGGGCGCGCTGCCCACTCGGCGCGAGCAGCGGACCTCGGGCGAGCTCTACTGCAATCTGATCCGGGGGGCGTTGGGCGCGGTGGGTGTGCCGTCGGCGGAAGCCGCTGAAGTGCCGGGCGCACAGCAGGGCGTGGCGACGCCGACACCCCGCGCCAAGCAGGCGGCGGCGCCGCGCGGCGCGGCGCATGGTGCCGCCACACGGGCCCCGGGCACGACGTTAGGCGGGTTGCATCCGCTGGTGACCACGCCCGGACCACGGCCGGCGAGCGTGCCCGTGACGCCACAGTTAGGCATGCGGTCCGCGCCCTCCGTGACGCCGGCGCAGATCGAGGTGATCCGGTCGCGGATGACCGACGCGTCGATCACCATGGCGCGGTATCAGGTGGAAATCCAGAAGAAGTTCGCGCTGGCCGCGGCGTGCGTGGTATTCGTGTTGTTCGGCGCGCCGATCGCGCTCCGGTTTCCGCGCGGCGGCGTGGGCGTGGTGATCGTCGTCAGCGTGATTGCGTTCGGGATTTACTATGTCTGCTTGATCGGCGGCGAGGCGCTGGCCGACAAGCTGCTGCTCAGCCCATTCTGGGCGATGTGGGCCGCGAACGCGATCTTCGGCGTGATCGGCGCGGTCATGCTGGTGCGCTCGCAGCGTGTGGGTGCAATGGCGGCGACGCGCGACACGACGGAGCTCGTCGAGCGCGCGCGTCAATGGATTCGGCGGCGTATGGAGCGCATGGGGATTCGCGTTGGGCGGAGGACCGCGTGAAGCGGCTGCTGCATCCGCTCGATCGGTATGTCCTGGTCGAGTTCAGCAAAATTTGCATTGCGGCCGCGTTGGGCTTCCCGCTGCTGGCGATCGTCATCGATGCCACCGATCATCTGCAGAAGTATCTGAGCCGCAATCTGAGCTGGGGACAGATCGCGCTCAGTTACCTGTATTGGGTGCCCGACTCGATGTTCATGGTGCTGCCGGCGGCCGTATTGTTCGCGGCGGTGTTCTCGATTGGCGCATTCACGCGCCATTCGGAGGTGACGGCGGCGAAGGCATCGGGGATCAGCTTTCATCGATTGATCGCGCCGATTCTGGTGGCGTCCGTCTTCACGGCGTTGTTCACGCTATTTTTGGGCGAGCTCGTACCGGTGACGGACCGGAAGCGGAACGACATCCTCGAGGAGCGCAAGTTCACGGGCGTGAGCGACCGGTTCAATTTCGCGTACGAGGCCCAACGCGGGCGTGTCTACCAGATCTCGTCGTTGAACGTGGATCGGAGAGCGATCGATCACGTGACCATCGAGCGCAAGGGGAGCGGACCCGCGTATCCGACGTATCTCGTGGCGGCGCAGTCTGCGCGGTGGGACACCGCGCGACACGTGTGGACGTTGCACAAGGGCGAGCTGCACGTGATACCGGATTCGCTGCAGACGTTGTCGGTGCGGTTCGATTCGCTGCGCGACAACGCGTTCACGGAAGCGCCGGCCGATCTGACGGCGACGCCGCCGAGTCCCGATGAGATGCGATACATGGAGCTCAAGCGATTCATCGGCGCGCTCGAGCGATCGGGCGCCGATACCAACGAGCTCAAGGTGGAGCTCGCGCTCAAGATCGCGATTCCGGTCACGTGCATCATCATCGCCATTTTTGGCGCGCCGCTGGCGACGAGCGCGCAGCGCGGCGGCGCGGCGTTCGGCATCGGCATCAGTTTGGCGACCACGATGATCTTCCTGATGCTGATCCAGCTGACGAAGGCCGTGGGACAGGGCGGCGTGGTGCCGCCGACGCTGGCGGCGTGGCTGCCTAACATACTGTTCGCGGCGATCGGGCTGGTGCTGCTGGTGCGGGTGCGCACGTGACGGCGCGCGGTCGAGTGATCGCGTGAGCGCGAGCGTCTATCCGAGGCACGGCGGCCGCCGGCCGACCGAGTCCTTTCCGTTGCCGCAGCGGGCGGCGATCAAGTTTTTCCGCCGGGTCGCGCAGATCACGATCGGGATCTTTCTCGAGATCGGATGGCGGGTCCACTTTCTGCGCGAGATCATGCGGGCGGTGACCGAGCCTCGTACGTGGCTGCCGCTGACGATCAAGCAGATGAAGAACATCGGCGTGGACTCGCTGCCGTTAGCCGGCATCGTGGCCGCGTTCATCGGAGCGGTCACCGCCTACCAGACGGTCTACCAGCTCTTTCCGGGCGTGCAGTTGTCGGCGGTGGGGTGGATCGTGCGGCAGAGCGTGGTGCTCGAGCTCGGGCCGCTGCTGACGGCGTTAGTCCTGGCCGGGCGCGTCGGCGCGCGGATGACCGCGGAGATCGGCACGATGCGGGTGACGGAGCAGATCGACGCGCTCGAGACGCTGGCGTACGATCCGATCGCATACCTCGTGATGCCGCGGACGATCGCGGGCCTAACGATGGTGCCGATGCTCACGGTGCTGGCGATCGCCATCGGCATCGTGTTCGGCGGCGTGACGGTGGTCCTGGCAACCAAGGTCCGGCTGACCGACTATACGACGGGGCTCCGCCTCACGTTCATCCCGTTTCAGGTATACTACGCGCTGATCAAGGCGACATTGTTCGGCACGTCCATCGCGCTCATCTGTTCGTATGAAGGGTACGTGACGGAGACGGGCGCCGAGGGCGTGGGCCGGTCGACGGCGCGTGCTGTCGTCATTTCTTCGGTGGTCATCCTGTTGTTGGACGCGCTCACCGCCCTCTACCTCGCCCCTGCCCTCGCGCCATGAAGCGACGTGACGAAGTGATCGTTGGTGTGTTCGTGACCGTGGCCGTCGTGGTCGGCGTCGTCGGGACGCTGTGGCTCGCGCGTCGCGGATTCAGCAAATCGTATCCGATGTATGCGCAGTTCGATTGGGGCAACAACCTCAAGACCGGACAGCCCGTGGAGCTCGCGGGCGTGCAAATCGGGTCGGTCGACCAGGTGAAGTTGAACCCGTTGGGCTATCTCGACGTGACGATGGAGATCGAGAAGCAGTGGAAGATTCCCGAGGGGACGTCGGCGACGGTCCAGAACGAGGGCTTCTTCGGCGACAAGTCGATTGCGCTGCATCCGTGCCGCCGGCCGCAGCCGTCGGTGGGCGCCGAAGGCGTGGTGCCGGTGACGCCGGGCCAGGACTCAACGCCGGTGTGCCGGCCTAACGCATTCCTGCCGGCGGGCGACACGATTCCCACCGGCAAACCGGCGCCGAGCATGGACCAGTTACTGACACGCGTCGACTCGATGAGCGGGCAGTTGTCGCTCATCGTCCGCTCGTTGCAGGTGGAGCTGGTCCAGAAGAACGGTGTGCAGGACATCCACAAGACCATTCAGTCGACCAACGCGCTGCTGGTGGAGCTGCAGCGGGTGGCGGCTCAGCAATCGCAGGCGTTGACGTTGACGTTGGCGTCGATTCGCCGGAGCGCGGCGGCATTGGACAGCGCAGCGTTGGACACGACGGTGCACAACGTGGCGGCGACGACGCGGAATTTGCAGGCGATGACGTCGGAGCTGCAGCGGACGTCGTCGCGGCTGGATTCGGTGGTCGCGCAAGTGCAGCACGGGGACGGAACGGTGAGCAAGATGTTGAACGACCCGGGCGTCTACAACGAGCTGCGCACGCTGCTGGCGCGAATGGATTCGTTGACGGCGGACGTGAAGGCGAATCCGAAGAAATACTTCAACGTGAAGGTCTTCTAGAAGGCGGACGCTGCGGGACACGGCCGGAGTCGGCGGTGTCATGCTGGGGCCGCTCTCAACTGGCGGACGAACGCGCCGAGGCGCACGAGGAGGCGGTGGACGTAGTCGCGGCTCGCGACGTCCGTTAGGCGCAGGGCTTCGTCGAAGCGCGTCGCGGCGTTGGAGACGAGCACTTCGGGCGCCGGCAGGACGAGAGACTGCGTGAACACGAACGACTGCCGCAGAGCCAGCTGCGCGCGCGCCGTGCCCGACATGCCGGTGGATGCACCCATGAGAGCGACGGGCTTGCCGTGGAGCACCGACGTGGTGGGCGGACGCGAGGCCCAGTCGACGGCGTTCTTGAGCACGCCGCTCGGTCCGAAGTTGTATTCGGGCATCGCGAAAAGCAGCGCGTCGGCGGCACGAACAGCGCCGCGCCACGACACCGCGGACGGCGGTCCGCCCTCGACGTCGATGTCGGCATTGTAGTGCGGCAAGTCGCCGATCCCGATGTATTCCTCGATCACCATGTCCGGCGGGACCAGCTCGATCGCGGCGTGCAGCAGCGCTCGATTGTAGGATTTCGCGCGCAAACTTCCGCAGACGCCGAGGACGCGCAGCGGGTTCGTCATGCTCGATGTGAGATGCATGAGATCATCATGTCCGCAAATCTACGCCGCGTCCCTCTCCATCGTCGCCCGTGTCGCTCGGCGCCTCGACGCGAGGGCGTAGAGCGCTGCACCGAGCAGGTTCGCGAGACCGAGCGTCACGACGATGCGCGCGGCAAAGGCCCACCGGCTGACCACGCCGACGATCGGGACCACCGACAGCACCAGATACAACAGCGTCATCAGAAAGCCGGAGACGGCGGCGATCACGAGACCGCGCGGCGGACGACCGCCTAACCGTGCCGATGCCAGCACCGGCAGCGCGAACATCGCGAGATAGGTGAGCGCGTAGAACGCGCCCGACGCGGTGTCGAGCATCTGGAAAGCTTCCTGCAGACCGACGCCCGTGATGCCGAACAGCAAGAACGCGAACGTGACGGCGGCCACGAACGCAATCGAATTGACGGGCGTCCGCCACCGCGGGTGCAGCGTCGTGAACCACGACGGGAGCAGACCGTCCCACCCCGCCACCATCGGCAGCCGCGTATTGCCGGTGAAGAGCAGGTTCGCGTTCGCGACGGCACGCACGAACAGCATCATCACGAGGAGCGGCGCCACGATGCCCAACACACCCGACGTCCCATAGGCGAGACGGAGCGATTGCGGGATGGGCGCGGTGAGATCGATCGCACTGCCCTGCACCAGTGAATACGTGGCGCTCGTGCCGAGGATGAACATGATCGCGATGATCGGCGTGGCCACGACCACCGAGCGCGAAATGCTGCGGCCGGGGTCCCGCGACTCGCCGGCCATGATGGCGACCCACTCGAAGCCGCTCAGCGCGCCCATGCCTAACTTGCCCAACACGTTGGCGCTGAAGAGCGACATCTTGGGCACGCCGGTGCCGAGTGGATGGTACGTCACGTGGACGCCGCGCGCGACCGCGACCACGGGCGCGATGATCAACGCGGAAAATGCGACGACTTGCGCGATGCCGCCGAAATTGTGCACCCACTTGCCGACGCGCAGCCCGAACACCGACACCACGACCATCATCGCGATGAGCGCGACACCAACAGCCAGTTGGAATCGCTCCGTGCCGGCGAGCGCCGCGGCGCTTGGTCCAAGCGCGTAGGCGAGCGTGCTCGATACCGCCAGGCACGTCGCGGCCAGCAACACCAGCGTGTACACCCACAGATTCCACGCGGTGAGAAATCCCCAGAACGCGCCGAACCCGACCTTCGTCCACTGATAGAGGCCGCCTTCGAGCGGCAGACGCCGGCTCAGGTAGATCACGACGGCGGCCTGCGGCAGATAGAACAGGACGATGGCGAGGAGCCAGAACGCGCTCTGCGACTCGCCTAACCGCGCGGCGACGCCGACCCACGAGGAGCCGACGACGTACAGCAGCTGCGTGAGGACCAGGTCACGCAGCGCGAGCGGGCGCCGGAGTGCCGCGCTCTGCTCTTCGACCTTGGCGAGGGATCGGCTCACCGGGCCGAATTGACGCGCTCACGGCGTCGATCGCAAGCGC
>DASVAC010000158.1:0-3836 GCA_036376535.1 Gemmatimonadaceae bacterium
TCAATGGGCGGCGCTATGGCGCCAACGCGGCACGGTGTACATCGTTCTGGCTCTCCCCGCCATCGAGTCGACGAGTGCTGTTCCCCATCATTGCGCTGCTACAAGTTGCCGCAGCGGCGTCTGGACCTGTGTTCAGCGGGCGCGCTGGTCAGCTCCAGGTCAATGCGCCGAGGCTCGCCGATACTGTCACGATCGACGGAAATCTCGACGAGCCCGCGTGGGGCAAAGCGGCGCGGCTCACGGATTTTTCGGAGTACCTGCCGGTCGACGGGCGGCCCGCGGCGGATTCTACGGAAGTGCTCGTGTGGTATTCGTCCGACGCGATCTACTTCGGCATCCGCGCGTTCGAGCCGCACGGGCCCGTGCACGCAACGCTCGCCGATCGCGACAACATCGCCGCTGACGACTTCGTCGAAATTTTTCTCGACACCTTCGACGATCATCGCCGCGCGTACGTGTTCGGTGTCAATCCCCTTGGCGTCCAGTCGGACGGCATTCTGAGCGAGGGCATCCAGTCGCACGCCGCGGGCATCGGCAGCGCCGGTACCACGCGCGACACGGTGGATCTCAGCACCGACTACACGTTCGAATCGCGCGGACGCGTGCTCCCGGACGGCTACGAAGTCGAGATCCGCATCCCGTTCAAGAGCATCCGCATTCAGTCCGGCCGCGAGCAGCGATGGGGGCTCAACATCTTGCGGCGCGTGCAGCACTCGGGGCACCAGGACACGTGGGCGCCGGCGCGGCAGGCCAACGCGAGCTTCCTCGCGCAATCGGGCGCGCTCGTCGGCCTAACTGACCTGGATCGCGGGCATCCGCTGGAGATCAATCCGGAGTTGACGTCGCACGTGGATGGGGCGCCCAGGGGGGCGAGTTGGCACTACGGGTCGCCCGTTCAACAGCTCGGCGGCAACCTCCGGTACGCGCTCACGGACAATCTCACCGCCGACGCGACCGTCAAGCCCGACTTCTCGCAGGTCGAGAGCGACGTCCCGCAGTTGTCGTACGATCCCCGCAACGCGCTGTTCTTTCCCGAAAAGCGTCCGTTCTTCCTGGATGGCCTCGAGCAGTTCGACACGCCGAGCTCGCTCGTATACACGCGGGACATCGTGCAGCCCGTCGCGGCGGCCAAGCTCACCGGTACGATCTCGGGCACGGACATCGGCTTCCTGTCGGCTGTCGACAATACCGACGCGTCGGAGTCGGGTACGGTGCATCCCGTGTTCAACATCCTCCGCGTGCGGCGGGGGATCGGGCCCAACGTTTCGTTAGGCACGGTGCTCACGGACCGCGAGGAAGCCGGGCGCTACAACCGCGTGGGCGGGATCGACGCCTCGATTCTGTTCGACAAGATCTACAGCGTGCGCCTGCAAGGCGCGGCGAGCACGACGCGCGGCGACTCCGGCACGACGTCGGGGCCGCTCTGGAGCGCGATCTTCGAGCGGCAGGGACACACCGTCCAGCTGCACTATTCGCTCTCCGGCATCGATCCCAACTTCCGTACGCAGAGCGGATTTGTCTCGCGATCAAACGTGGCCGGGATGAGCGCCGAACAGGCGGTGACGCTCTACGGCGCGCGCGGCAGCTTCATCGAAGCGTGGACCGGCGATTTCACGGCCAACCACACGTGGATCTATACGCGCTTTTCGGACGGCAAGAGCCCGAACGATTTGCGCTGGCACATCAGCAATGAGTTCACGCTGCGGGGCGGCTGGATCGTCGTGGGGAACGTGTTCCTCGAGCGATACGGCTACGACCCGTCGATCTACACCGACTATTACGTCGTGCATCCCACTGGCAGCGGCGCGGACACGACGAAGTTCCTCGGCACGCCGCACATTCCGAATCTCGACATCGTGACCGGCATCACAACGCCGCGGTGGAAGTCGTTCGACGCCAGCCTCCAGACGATCACCGGTCACGACGAGAACTTCTACGAGTGGGCCGGGGCCAACATCCTGTTCATCGACGCGACCGTCGATTGGCGGCCTAACGATCGCCTCCGCGTCAACGCCTTGTATTCGCACCAGGAGTACTTCCGCCGCGACGACGGCAGCACCGTCGACGTGCGCCGGATTCCGCGGCTCAAGGTGGAGTACCAGGTGTCTCGGCCCGTCTTCGTGCGGCTGGTGGGGACGTACGACTCGCAGACCACAGATTCGCTGCGCGACGATTCGCGGTCGAACGATCCGATCGTGATTCGCGATCCCGTGACGGGGACGTTCACCCGCGCCGGACGGACGGTGACGAACGCCGTGCGGATCGACGGCCTCTTCGCCTACCAGCCGACACCCGGCACGGTGTTCTTCCTCGGCTACGGCAGCAGCATGACGGAAGACGATCCGTTCGCATTCCGCGGGATCCACCGCCTGAACGATGGATTCTTTGCGAAGTTGAGCTACGTGTTCCGGTTAGGCGGCTGAACGGTGGCTGACGCCCCTGCCGGCGGCGGCGCGGCCGCCCCGAGGTCGTTCGAATCGCCGCGCCCTCCTGTCGACGCGCGCGTGCTGTGTGCCGCCGTGGCGCTCAAGATGGGACTGCACGTCCTGACCGCGCTGATCACGCCCTATGGCCTGCAGCGTGACGAGTTTCTGTACTTGGCGATGGGCGCCCACCTGCACCTATGGGCGATGGATTTCCCGCCGGCGATGGCGATCCTGTCGCAGCTCATGCGTGCGACGATCGGCGTCGGCCTGGTCTCGCTGCGTATCGTGCCCGGGCTCGCGTCGACGGCGCTGGTGGTGTTCGCGGTGTTGTTCGCGCGCGAGCTCCGCGGGCGAACCTTCGCGCAGGCGCTCGCGGCCCTCACGATCATCGCGAGCCCGGCGTTCCTGCGCAGCGGCATGCTCTTCCAGCCGGTGGTGTTCGATCAGCTGGCCTGGACGGTGATGCTCTACACGCTGCTCCGCCTCGCGCGCACGGGCGATCGGCGGTGGTGGATTGCGTTAGGCGTGGCGGCGGGGGTCGGGCTCCTGATCAAGTTCAGCATTGCGATCATCGGCGCCGGCGTCTTCGTGGCGATCCTCGTCCTTCCGGAACGCCGCTGGCTGGCGACGCCGTGGCCGTACGCGGCGGCGGCGCTCGCGTTCGCGATCGGCAGCCCGAGCATCGCCGGTCAAGTCCATACCGGCTGGACCGCTCTCCTGTACGAGCGCGAGCTCGCGATGCAGCAGCTCGTCCACGTCACGGTCCTGGGCTTTTTCGAGAGCCAGGCGCAGATGCTTGGGCTTGGCGCCGCGCTCGCGATCGCCGGGCTGTGGGCCTATTGGCGCGAGCGACCGCTCCGCGTCGTTCCGGTCTCGTGCCTCGCCGCGTTAGGCATCTTGCTCGCGTTTCACGGGAAGTCGTATTACCTGCTCCCGGTATACCCGGCGCTGGTCGGTGCGGGCGCCGCGTGGCTCGAGCGCGTGGGCGAGAGCCGGGCGCGCGCCGCCGCGTGGCGCCGGCCGGTGCTGCGCGCGGCAGCGCTCGTGCTCGCGATCGGCTATGGACTGGTGTCCCTGCCGTACGGTCTGCCCGTGCTCTCGCCCGCCGCCATGGTGCGGTACGCCGCCGGCGGGCCAACGGGAGGCGTGACGACGAACACCGACCAGCGGTTGCGTCTGCCGCAGGATTACGCCGACATGCTGCACTGGCGGCAGCGGGCAGCCGCCGTCGCCCGCGTATACGACTCGCTCCCGGCCGACGAGCGTGCGCAAGCGGTGATCGGCGCGGACAACTACGGGGAAGCCGGCGCGATCGATTATTACGGGCGCGCGTTAGGCCTGCCTAACGCCATTTGCGGCTGCGGCTCGTATTGGTTCTTCGGCCCCGGATCGAAACCGGGCACGGTCCTC
>DASVAC010000159.1:0-4830 GCA_036376535.1 Gemmatimonadaceae bacterium
GCGTGCAACGGTTGCCATCGACTGACCTGACGACGAGGCGTAATCTCGCGCGGGATATCGCGGTCCGTCATTCGTTGTGCGTTTCGTGTTTCCCACCCGTGGTCCGTCGTTCGGTGTTCGTCATCCGGCGACGGCCGAAGCCGGCTTCTCGAGTCGCATCACGTTTCGCTCGACGCGCTGATCACGAACAACGACGAACGGACCACGGGTAGGCAAGCAGGAAACGAACAACGACTGACGGACCACGGGGAGTTCGCCAACCGGGAAAAGGGAAGCGCTCGCTGGCGCTTCCCTCTTGCCCCGGTGGCTCCCCTACTTGTTCTGGATGTTGAACAGGTTGGACGTAAAGGGAACTCCCACCACACCGTCGAAGCTGCCCGTTACGGTAAGCTGATACCCGCCGGCTTTCGTCAACGAGACACCCGCGAATGTGACGAGGCCGTTGGCGTCGGTTGTCCGCGTTACGGTCACGCTCGGCGCGCTCGCGCCATCACGGAAGAACGCGATCGAGCTGTTGTTGCCGGCGATGGCTAACGTCACCACGACATTCGGAAGTGGTGTGCCAGCCAGCGTCGTGACTGTCGCCTGAATCGGGTTGCCGGCGGTGTCGGCGAGCGGCGCCGAGTTCGTCCCGTTAGCCACTCCCTTCACGAACGACAGTGTCACCTTCTGCATGTCGATCACCACGCTCGGACTGAGCTCGCTCGCCCCGCCACCAACTGCACCGAGCTTGAACGCGGCTTGGGCAGTGTTCGGCGTGAGCAACTCCGCTGCGTGTCGCGAAAGTGACGCCAAGAATCGCGAGCTGCTGGTAGAAACGGTGGCGAATGCCGGCGGCGTGCCACACGCGAGCGACTGGAGCAGCAGAATCGCGTCGATGTGCTGCACACGAAGCGTCGGATTGACTTCGAGGTTGCACACGCCGATTGTGAGCGGCGTCGAGAAGGTGAGGACGCCGGATGCGATGGTCGGGATGGTGCGCAGCTCGAACGCGCTGCCCACTTCCGGATCGTTCGTCAAAAAGTCCGTGATCCGCGAGCCGTAGATGAGGAAGCGCTTCGCCTGCGATGCGGCGCTGATCGACGCGCCCCACCCTGCCGGCGCCTCGGCGGCCCAGTACGGCGTGTTGCCGCGCTCGTAAGCGCCTAACGAACCGTCCGCCGCGTCCTTGCCGCGCACCTCGTACACCCAACCGGGTCCGAGCGCGCCGGCCACGGTGAAGTCGCCCGGGATAGTGGCCGTGATGTAGCTCTCCATGCAGCCCAGGAACCCGGTCGTCAGGTTGTTGAACACGGCGCCGGTCGCGCCGGTCGATTGGGCATTCGTGCCGCGCATTGCCGCGAGACGCGAGAGTCCGTCGAACGCCTTATCCGTGGCCGCCGCGTTCGGGCCGTTCTTCGACAGCGCCTGCAGATCGCCGATGATCGTGAACAGCGGATCCTTGTTCGACGCGGCGTACGCCCGCGCATTCTGCTTGAGCGTCGTGAAATTACAGGTCACGGCGAGCGTGCCCACCACATCGCTCCGTGGTGCGGCAGATGCGGGAGGCCGAGCGGTGTCGCCGCAGGCCGTGAGGGCCAGCACCGATGCCGCGACGAACCCAACCGTGCTGAGGTAGCGCATGAGCGTTGAATCTCCGAACCAGCGAGTGTGACGTGCAAACGAGGGTGCGGCGCACGTCGTGGGTGAAAAACTTCCGTTAGGCGGTGAGGGCGGGATCGAGCAGCGAGATCAATTGGATCCTTTGAGCAGAGCTTGGTAGCGCGGGTCCGAACGAAGGTCCTTGAGCCACCAGGACTCATCCTTGGCCGCGAAGGCACGCTGTTGCGGATTCGCCGCCAGGAACCGCGCGACGAGATCGATCGCGGCATCCTTGTGACCGCTCTGCGCGAACACGATCGACGCGTAGTTCGTGAGCTCGCCGGTGGGATCGATCTGTGGGTCTCCTTCCGCGGACTTGGCCAGGGATACGGCGCTGTCCATCTGTCCGGCGCGGACGAGGGCCAGCGCGACCATCATCCTTCCCTTCAACTTGTCGAAGTCCTGCACGTTCGCCGGACTTGCTTTCACGTACTCATCGTACGTCTTCCAGACCTCGTTTATGTTAGGCGGCGTGGGCGCAGGCAGCGCGTAGAGCCAGAGCTTGCACTCGGTGAATCGATAGCTCTGCGGAAACCGCGTCCGGCCTTCCGTGCACCAGCGCTCGGCCTCGGGGCGGATGCCGAGATCGAGTGACGCGAGGAAGAGCCGCAGGATCGTTTTGTCCACGTCGGTGAGATAGGGGTCCGCCTTGTACGCGTTCTCCGCGGCCAGCTTGGCTTCCGCGAGCTCTCCCTTGTTGATGAGCAGATGGCTCAGCGTGTTCCAGGCCGAGGCCCGCTGATCGTTGGCCTGCGTCACCGTGCGCAGATCGTGCTCGGCGGACGCGAGCAGTGCGTCGGCCGCCGCTGGGTTAGGCGCGAGGTTGTACAGCCATTGCAAGTAGTGCAGCGTGCCGCGCGCCTCGATGGCGTCCACGTTGTTGGGCGCCCTCGAGAGAGCCGTGCCGGCATCGGCCAGTCCAGAGTTGATCCATCGAGTGAAACTCGAGTCCGACGGGCCGACGAGCCGTGCCGCTTTGAAGCCGAGCCACGCGCGGTCGACGCTCGGCGTAGGCCAGCTCTTGTCGATGGTTTCGACCGCCGCCAACGCAGTATCGGCAGCCCTCAGCTTGGCCACGGCCGCCGGCACGTCGTGCGCACGCACCAGCGCATCGCCCTCGGCCTCCGTCTGCCGTGCGTGCTGCAGGGCCTCCCACGCCGCATCGTTGCGTGTACCGACGCGCGACACGAGCTCCTGCACCTCCTGGCCCAGGCGCTTGCGCAGGAACAGCGACACCGTGTGCGCCACGGAGTCTTGCAGGTCGAGCGCGCTCTGCATGGGGTGCTCGATGACCGTCCTGTCGATTTGGTCTCCGCTCAGCGCGTCGACGAGCCGTACGGTGACCCGTACACGCCCGGAGTCCGCCAGCTCGACCGTGCCATTCACGACGGTGCCCACTTTGAGCGCGCGCGCGATGCTGTCGGTGGGAATCGCATCTTTCCCCTTGAACGCGGCGGACCCGTTGCGCGACGTGACCTTGAGCTGCGGCACGGCGCTCAGCTCGTCGATGAGCGCTTCCGTTAGGCCATCGGCGAGGTAGCCGAGTGACGCGCCGCGGCTCCGGTCCTCGAAGTACATCACCGCGATGTTCTTCTTCGCGTAGTCGCCCGTTAGGCCAGCCGGCGCGGCGGTGCCGTGGATGTGCGGCCAGGCGAACCATCCCGCCACGGCGAGCACGAGCACGCTCGCAACGGCGCCGATCAGCCATCGAGTGCGGCGCGCCGGCTTCGGAGGGCTCGGGAACTCCGGCTTCGCCACCGCCGCCGCGACTGCTCGACGGCGGCGCGCGGCACCCTCATCGTCCGTGAGCGCCGTGGCGAAGTCGTGTGCCGACCGGAATCGGTCGGCCGGAACCTTGGCCAGCGCTTGGATGATCGCGTCTTCCACGGCATCGGGCACGGTGCCGCGGACGATCCGGAGGCTCGGGATGTTGTCGAGCGAATGGCGGGCGAAGATCGCCATCGCGGTGGGGCCCGTGAACGGCGGCTGCCCCGCGAGCATCTCGTACACGACGCACCCCAAGCTGTAGATGTCGCTCTCGGGGGTGACGTCGCGGCTTCCCATCGCCTGCTCCGGCGCCATGTAGGTGGGCGTGCCGACCGTCATTCCGGTGCGCGTGATCGTGTCGCCGCCGGCCTCCGAAACGGCGCGTGCGACGCCAAAGTCTGCGACCATGGCGCCGTGGTCCGCGCTCAGCAGGATGTTCTCCGGTTTGATGTCGCGATGGATCACGCCTTTCGAGTGCGCGTAGTCGAGCGCATCGGATACTTCGCGCGCGAGTCTGATCACATCCGAAATCGGCAGCTGTTTCTCGCGTTGCAGCCGCTCGCGCAGCGATGCCCCGTCCACGAACGGCATCGTGTAGTAGAGGGTGCCCTCGACCTGACCGGAGTCGAGCACGCCAACGACGTGGGGGTGTTGGAGCAGGGTCCCGACCTCGATCTCACGGAGGAACCGATCGACGCCGATGTTCACCGCCAGCTCCGGCAGGAGCACCTTCACCGCCACGAGCTGATTGCGCTCGTTATCGTGGGCGAGGTAGACCGTCGCCATGCCGCCCCGTCCCAGCTCACGCCGAATGGCGTAGCGTCCCCGGAGCGCAGACTCCAGGGATGAGAGAGGGCTGCCGGTGACGGACTGCTCCACGAGTGCTCCTTGGGGGAGACATTCAGGGCGAAACGGCTGGGCCGCCGCGCCTTGCGTACAGCGGATTCCTCGCGAGTACGCACCCGGTCCGGCGGAGCCACCGACCAGACGGGTCGGCACAGTTCCGCTGCCGCGATTTTGGAGGAATCTACCGCACTTACACTAAGGGTTTCTAATGGAAATGTGCAAGCGTTGGGGGTCTAACTTCTTCGATGATTTGGGACGAGCCGCGCTCGTCCTTGCGGTTGGTGGAAACGGAGACGGAGAAGGAGACCGGATTGACGCGCGGGAAACGGATCGTGGAGGCGGGGAGTGGTTCAAGAATTGGCAACGGAACGGCTCTCGTTTGCAGACGGCCTGAGCAGGGCTGGCGGCGCCGGTGTCATGGACACGGGCGGCTCCACCTGGTACTTTGGAACACCTGCCTAACGTGATCGGTTGTCGTTAGGCGGCGGTCCCGCTGCGGTTCGCCTCACCACGTTCGATCGGAGCCGAGTGGATGATGCGTGCCAGATTTCGCGTCCTGATCGGAGTCGTCGCAGC
>DASVAC010000160.1:0-6312 GCA_036376535.1 Gemmatimonadaceae bacterium
GAAGCGCGTGATCACGCGCGGCTTCACCTGCGGATGCGTGTACAGATAGTAGTTGAGCCCGTCCGCCCACGCGTTCATGAGCGTCTTGAGCCATGCCGGACTCGTCTTGTACAGCGCGCGCAGCGTGTCCGGATCGATGAATAGCTTCATCCGGAGATCCTGATAGATCGCGCTCTCGCCTTCGGTTTCCCCGAGACGGCCCATCGCGTTGATGAAATTGGTCTCGACGCGATTGAAGTCGTCTTCGGACTGCGCGTAGATCATCCCGAACACGGCGTCCGCATCCGATTTGCCGTACACGTGGGGAATGCCCCAGTTGTCACGGATGATGGTGACGCGTTGGGCTTCCTGCTTCCAGCGAGCGATGTCGGCGCTGTTGGCCGTTTGGGCGGACGCGGCAGTACCAGCGGCAAGGCACACCACGGACAAAACGACTGCGAACATTTTCATCGGTGTCGTGGGGGTAAGAGGCACAAGGAGGATGGAGCCGGTGTTCGCGCCCGGCAAGGCGTCCTCTACCGTGACGGTGCCTCGGACGGGGAAGCGCGCACTGGCATGCGCTGAGGGAAGCGCTACGCTGAGGGAAGGGGGAAGCGGCGGCTACGCCGCCTGAGGGAATGGAACGACATCAGTGGTCTGCGCAGATAGAGAGCCGCGCCGCCTAACGGGCTGCCTGGCGCTCTCCACTCACGGAACACTGATGTTCTTCAACTCCCTCAGGCGGCGTAGCCGCCGCTTCCCCCTTCCCTCAGCATAGCGCTTCCCTCAGCGAGCGTTAGCGAGCGCTTCCCCTTTCGCTAAGTGCCCGCCGCTCGCCTAACGCAGCACTCACGGCCCGATCGGCTTCACGCGCTTTCCCCACGTCGGCGACGGCGGCTCCTGCGTGGCCCGCACTACCGGGTGTTGCGCCAGCTCCTGCATCGCTTCGGCCACCGCGCGCTCGAGCTGCGCGTCGTGCCCCGCCGCGATGTCCTTGGGCCAATCCTCGACCTCGATGTTAGGCGAAATGCCCTCGTTCTCGACGGCCCACTTGTCGTCCACGGCGAAGAATCCGCCGCGCGGCGCGTACATGATGCCGCCGTCGACGAAGAGCGGCGTGTCCCAGATGCCCACGAGCCCGCCCCACGTGCGCTCGCCCACCAGCTGCCCCACCTTCCGATACTTGAACATGTACGGCATGAGATCGCCGCCGGACCCGGACATTTCGTTGATGATCATCACCTTGGGTCCCCAGATGCCGGCCGCCGGACTCGTGAACGGATACCGATCGCCCACCGGATTGTTGAAGTATCCGTCGAACGTGCGCTGCAGCACGTCGATGATGTAGTCGGCCGCCGATCCCCCGCCGTTGTACCGCTCGTCGATGATCGCGCCCTTCCGATCCTGCTGCGCGAAGTAGTACCGGTTGAAGCTGGTGTACCCCCCCTCGGCTGTGTTAGGCAGGTGCACGTACGCCAGCTGCCCGTGCGACAGCGAATCCACCAGGCGGCGGTTGTGCTCCACCCACGCGCGCGCACGCAGACCCGCATCGCTCGCCACCGGAATCACGGTCACGCGACGCGCGCCATCCATCGTCGGACGCTCGCTCACCGTGATCACCGTCTGGTGATTCGCGGTGCCGTCGAACAGCCGGTACACGTTTTCCGGCGCGCGCAGATCCTGCCCGTTCACGGCGAGCAGGTAGTCGCCCACCTGCACCTTCACACCGGGCGCCGTGAGCGGCGCGTGCAGATCCGGATTCCAGCTGTCGGTCCCGTAAATCTTGGTGATTCTGTACCGGCCGTTCTCGACCGCGAAGTCGGCGCCTAACAAGCCGACGGGCGGCTGCATCTCGCCGGGCATGTCGCCCCCGCGTACGAACGAGTGGCCGATCGCGATCTCCGAGCCCATCATGTCCAACAGATAGTTGAGATCGTCGCGGTGCTTCACGTAGGGCAGCAGCTGGCCGTACATCTGCTTGTCCTTCACCCAGTCGGTGCCCTGCAGGTTCTTCACGTAGATGTAGTCGCGCTGGTTGCGCCATCCTTCGTCGAAGATCTGCTTGAACTCCGCCGTCGGATCGACGAGCATGCGCAGTTGGGCATTCAGTTTGCCCTTGCCCGCCGGCGGCGCATCGTGCGTGGTCGCATCCACGAGGAAGAGACTGACCTCGGGACCCGGCGTCCGGTACAAGAGCTTCTTCCCATCCTCGCTCACGAAGTAGTCGGCGACATTCTGCACGAACGGCATCGCCTTCCGCTCTTTGAGATCGTAGCGGTGCACGGTGCCGCCGCTGAATCGCTCTTCTTTCGTCCCGGTCTCGGGGATGTTCTCCATGAAGAACACCGTGCCCGGGACACCGCTCCGCAGCTCGCCGTAATCGCGCTCGGCGATCTCCGACACCGGCACCACGCGCTGCAACAACCCATCGAAATCGATCTCGACGTGACGCCGCGGCGTCAGCATCGCCTTGAGCGAATCGGGCGGAATGCGCTTGGCCGTCGCCGTATCGGTCGTCGTATCGGTGCGCGCCGGGCGCTGCGGCCGCTGGCGCGGCGGGAGCGGCGGCACGCCCGGCGTCTGCTCCTGCGGCACGCCGAGGTCCTCATCGCTCTCGGGAAGGAGCGGCGACGGATCGTTCTTGGACAGCACGGCGAGGTAGAGCGCCTTCGTTTCCGTGTGACCGTAGCTCGACATGTCCAACCAGCCCGAGCCTAACGCAAGATCGGTGGAGGCGAAGAACCAGAGGTACTTGCCGCTCGCGTCCCACGCCGGCCACGTCGCGTCGGCGAGGCCGTCGGTGATCTGGTGCGTCTGGCCGGTCTGCATGTCGTACACGAAGATCGCGCGATACAGGGACCTGAGCCGCCTAACGTACGCGATCCATCGCGAGTCCGGGCTCCACGTGGGGTTGAGCGACCGCTCGGGCACCATCCATTCGTCGCCGCCGATGTCCGTCGCCTTGCCCGTGGCCACGTCCACCACCCACAACCGGAGATTCGTGTCCTGGAACACGATGTGCTTGCCGTCGGGCGCCCAACTGGGCGTGTAGTAATGCGTCGGATGCGCGAGCGCGATGCTGCGCGCGGGCGCGCTGCCGTCGGCCGACGCGATCACGAGCTGGTACTCGCCCGACTTGTCGCTGAAGTACGAGACCCACTTGCCATCGGGCGACCACGCCGGGTCGCGCTCCGCCGAGCTGTCTGACTGCGTGAGGTTGCGCACGTCGCCTTTCTCGGCCGGTACGGTGAAGATCTCGCCGCGCGCTTCGATGGCGGCGCGCTTGCCCGTCGGAGACAGCGCGATGTTGGCGATGTACTTCGACACTTCCTTCCACTGCGGCATCATCCACGCGAAATCACCCACGGCGGTAATGGGGACGATATGCTCCTTGCCGCTCGACGGATCGAGCTCGTGCACGTAGCCGCCCTGCTCGAACACCAGCGCGTCAGGCCCGGCGTCGAGCGTTTTCACGTCGAAATCGGAGAAGTTCGTGACCTGCTTGACCTGCTTGGACGACATGTCGTACGACCACACGTTCGACACGCCGTCGCGATCGGAGAGGAAGTACACCGTCGTGTTGCCCACCCAGACCGGGTCCATCTCCTTCGAGTTAGGCCGCGGGATGGTGTCGACCACGTCGAGCGTCTTCGTGTCGAGAATCCAGATCGGGCGGTTCTGGCCGCCGCGGTAGTTGCGCCGCTCCTCGTCCCACGAGTTGTTCATCCGATAGGCGATGTGGCGCCCGTCGGGCGAGATTTTGCCCTGGTAGGCGCGGTACATCGGCATCGCGGTCACGAGGCCGCCCTCGGGCGACACCGTGAACCAACGCAGCGTCGGTGTGGGCAGGTTCGCCGACTGCGTCGAGGAGAACACGATCGATTTGCCGTCGGGCGTCCACCCTTCAACGAGATCGGGCGCCGGATGCCACGTGAGACGCTTGGGCTCGCCGCCCTCGGCGGGCATCACGTACACGTCGGTGTTGCCGCCGTAGTTGCCGCTGAACGCGATCCATTTGCCGTCGGGCGAGAAGTACGGATTCATCGCCACGCCCGGAAAGCTCGTTAGGCGAACGGCGGATCCGCCCGCGCGCGGCACCACCCAGACGTTGCCGGCGTACGCGAACGCGATCTGCGTGGCGCTCTCGGTGGGCGCGCGCAGCATTCGCGTGGTGTTTGCATTTGTTGTGGCCGCTTGCGCGCCCACCGAAATGGCGCCGGCAACGAGGGCAAGGATCGGTACAGCGAATCGAAGCCCGACACGACGATGTAGGCGAGGCATGACGGATACCGTGGAAGGGGCAAACCGGGACTGCGGCGAGCGGCACTACGGTGGCGACAGGCGGTAAGTTGCGGCTCGTACCTCCGGTGCGCCAGCACGCGGATGCCGGACCGTTCCGCGTCCGTGGTCCATCCGCGATATTCTGACCGCTTGCCGGACCGCTTTTCACACAGACACCCCACCTGACCGTCCCATGCGACCGTCCTTGCTCCTCGCAGGCGCCCTCCTCTGTGCCGCGGCGCCACACCGTGCTTCGGCGCAGACCTTTCAGAGTGACGATCCGATCATCAAGCGCATCTGGGCGATCGGCATGGACAGCTCCGAGACGGAGCATCTGGCGAACGAGTTGTTCGATTCGCTCGGGCCACGGCTCACGGGGACGCCGGACTTGAAGCGCGCCAACGACTGGCTCGTGCACACCTACACGAGCTGGGGCATTCCGGCGCACAACGAGCAGTATGGGACGTGGCGGGGATGGCGCCGCGGCTACTCGCACATCGATCTCATCGCGCCGCGTGTCCGCTCGCTCGAGGGCACGATGCTCGGCTACAGTCCGGGGACGAACAAGAAGGATCTCACCGCGACGACGGTGATCCTGCCCCACTTCGCGGACACGTCGGCGTTCGCGCAATGGCTGCCTAACGTAAAGGGCAAGTTCATTCTGGTGTCGGCGCCGCATCTCTCCTGTCGCCCCAGCGAAGATTGGGACACCAATGCACTGCCGGCATCGGCGGCGCGGATGGACAGCCTGCGCGACTCGCTGCGCCGCGAATGGAGCGGCCGCGACGTGCGCGGCACGGGCCTGAGCCTTGCCCTCGGCACGGGCGAGTTGGGATTGCGGCTCGAGGCCGCCGGCGCGGCGGGCATCATCACGTCGCGTCCCAAGGATGCGTGGGGCACCATCGAGGTGTTCGAGACTTACGACACCAAGGCGCCCGCGGTCGCGCTCAGCTGCGAGGACTACGGGCTGCTGTTCCGGCTCACCGAGAACAACCAGCACCCACTCCTGCGGCTCAACCTCGACGCCCAGTTGTTAGGCGAACAGCCGGTCTACAACACGATCGCCGAGATCAAGGGCACCGAGCACCCCGACGAGTACGTGATGCTCTCGGCGCACTTCGACTCGTGGGATGGCTCGTCGGGCGCGACGGACAACGGCACCGGCACGCTCACCATGCTCGAGGCGATGCGCATCCTGCAGGAGGTGTATCCGCATCCCAAGCGCACGATTCTCGCCGGACACTGGAGCGGCGAAGAAGAGGGCGAGGTGGGCTCGAAGGCGTTCACCGAAGATCACCCCGAGGTGTTGAAGGGGCTGCAGGCGTTGTTCAACCAGGACAACGGCACGGGTCGCATCGTGCGCTTGAGCGGTGCCGGCCTCACGGATGCAGCGACGCACATCGCGCGCTGGCTCGACCAGATTCCGCTCGAGCTGCGCAACCAGATTCAATTCGGCGGGTCCGGGTTCCCGGCCGGCGGCGGCAGCGACGACTATTCGTTCTCCTGCTACGGCCTGCCGGCGTTTGGGTTAGGCGCGCTGCCGTGGGACTACGGCAACTACACCTGGCACACGAACCGCGACACGCCCGACAAGATCGTGTACGACGACCTCAAGTCGAACGCGACGCTGACGGCGATGCTGGCGTACCTGGCGTCCGAGGATCCGACGATGATCAAGCGCGATCGGATCGATCTCGTCGCCGCCGCCAAGCGGCTGGAAGCCGAGCTGCCGCCGCCGACCGCGGGCCGCAACGCGCAGTTCCGGTTCCGGCGTCTGCCCACGACGTGGCCGGAGTGCACGAAGGCGCCGCGGAGCACGAAGCCGAGACTGAAGTAGGGAAGCGCTCGCTGACGCTCGCGTCGGGGCGAGCGCTTCCCTTCTCGCCTAACGCTTCGCCACCCACCGATCATTCGTACTATCGGCATCCATCCAGATGCCATGATCGAGGGTGATCGACGCGACGGCCTTCTTCGCCGGTACGGTCACCGTCGCGCGGCGGAGGTCGGCATGCCAGATCGCCGGCGTCTCGTGCACGGTGTCGACGCTCGCGT
>DASVAC010000161.1:0-5494 GCA_036376535.1 Gemmatimonadaceae bacterium
CCAGTCAGGCGTGGGCATCGCGGGCTTGGGCGCGCGGCGGCTCAGGGAGTCGTGCCAAGCGTGCCACGCATCGGAGAACGAGATGCCGAACGCGTCGTGCGCCGCGCCGTCCCACTGCCACGGGAACCATTTGCCGCTCGCAGACTCGACGTAGGCGCGCATGCCCGCGGGTCCGCGCGCGTGCGAGAGGTCCTCGAAGAACAGCGCGCCGTACCCGTACGCGAGGTCGCCGCCGGGGAAGCGCGTGGTGGCGAGATTCCACCGGTCGAACATCACGGGGCCGCCGTCCATGGCGCCAGCCGTGAGGAGCATGCGCTCGTACGTGCCGTCGACTCGGCCCGATCCGGTGATGTCGCTCTCGTAAAACACGGCGAGCCCTTCGGTGATCCACGAGGGCTCGTACTGGTTGGGGAACAGAAACGGCGCGCGGCCGAAGACGTGCTGCGCGAGGCGCCACCATCCGCGCGTGCGGTCCAGGTGGAACACGTGCGTGAGCTCGTGCGTGATCACCAACTGGAGCCAATCATCATAGTAGCGCAGCGAGACGACATCGAGGCCGGGCCGCGCGTAGACGAGGATGCGGTTGGTGGGGTACGGCGTGGTGGAGCCGTTGGAGAAGTCGACGTTGTCGGCGACGACGAGGTCGATGGGTCCGCGCGGCGGGTGGAGTCGTTGGGCGAGCGCCGCGTACGCCTGCTCGGCATCCACGGCCGCTCGGCGCGCGGCCTGTTCTTCGGCCGGCGTGAAGTGGACGTAGAAGTGGGGCGTGCGGAGCGTGCGCCAGTGCGCGTTGGGCGCGATCTGCGCGGCGGCGCCGGGCGCCCAGGCGGCCATCGCCGCGGCGCCTAACGATAGTCCTAACGCAAGGCGCCGGACCGTCACCGATGCGGGGCGAGTGATCGGAAGTACGTCTCCAGGCCGTCGGCGATGCCGCGGGCGTAGGCGGCCTGGAACTGCGGCGTGCGCAGCGCGGCTTCCTGCTCGGGCATCATGATGAACGCGCCCTCGCAGAGGACGGCGGGCATCCACGTGGGACGCGCGAGCGCGAGGTTATCATAATGAATGCCTAACTCGGGTAGGCCGAGTCGCCTGACGAGCGACGTCTCGAGCGCGCGGGCCAGGGGCTCGGACTGCGGGTGGAAGAAGTACGTGCCGGTGCCGTGTGAGACGAACGGGTCGACGCCATCGGGGAGCGCGTTGAGGTGGATCGAGACCAACGCCTGCGCATCGGCGCGCCGCGCCATGATCGGCCTGTCGCCTAACGCAACCGGGGCGGCGGTGGTGCGCGTCATGATCACCGTCGCGCCGCGCGCCTGCAGCACGTCACGCAGCTTCTCGCCCACCGCCAGCGTCGGCACCGGCTCGTACAAGCCGGTGGGTCCCGTCGCGCCGATGGGCGGGTGGCCCGGATCCACCGCGATCGTGAGGCCGGCCAACGGACGGTCCGGATCGATGTGCGGTGGACGGCGGACGCGGAGCACGAAGCGTCCGTTGTCCCAGAACGCGAGGTAGCCGAACGGCTGCGCGGCCAGCCGGAGCGTGTACCGCACGCGCTCCGAGCCAACCGGTTCCCATCGGACTACGCGGACGAGCGAATCGTCACCGGCGTAGGTGATGATGTCGGTGTTCCCGGTGACGCCGTACAGCGTGAGCTGGATCTCGTGGTCGCCCTCTTCGACGAGGAATGGCGGGCGGCTGCTCATCGGAATCTCGAGGTCCACCCCTTGCGCGGCCGATCGAAGCTGCGCGTTGCCGGCGACGCGCGCGGGCGGCTGCCATCCGTTAGGCATGAGCGCGATATCGCTCGCGCGGACCCAGATCTGGAGCGCGTCGTCGAGGCGGACGCGCACGAAGTCGCCGTCGTATCCGGTCACCGGCACCGCGGTGCCGGCCATGAGGAGCCACTTGTACGTTCCGTTAGGCACCGGCCGCCCGATGATCACGCGGTCGGTGTCGCTGACGCTGCTCGTGTCGGCGCCCAGGATGCCCCACGTGGCGACGAGCGGCGCGGGCGCGATGGCCGGCACCGGCAGGCGCACCGTATCCGCTCCCCGGGCGACGACGATGGCGCTCGGCGCCCGCATGCGTCCCGCGGGAACGCCGAGCGACCACTGCGTGGAGTCGTCCGCCGACCGCGGCGTCACCACCCCGGGCGCGACCGGCGCGTTGAACGCGTTGCGGAGCGGGAGCGCGGCGCCGTTCACCATCGGCACGGTCGTGACTGAATCGGCGCGCCACGCGACCGTTGCGTTAGCCGGCGCGCGCACGGCGACGCGAACGATTTCGCTGTCGCGCAGCGCAATGCGGCCGAACGGCGCCACGCTGCTCGAGTCGACCACGAGGACGCCCGTATCGGCGAGCACCGGAATGGCCGGCAGTAACCGGATGGGCTGCGTGACCCGCGCCGTGTCGGCGCCGAGCGTAGCCATCAGATCATATGATGTATGATCTCTCGCGGGCAGCGGCAGGAACGCGATGAAGCTGCCGTTCGGATAGACCTGGACCGGCGCGCCGTCAATGGTGAGCTTCGCGTGTCCGTTGCCGACCGACCCGAAAATGAAGTTCGAATCGCGCGCCTGAATGAGCTGATTGGGACTCGGATAGACCACCCGGATTTGCAGCGCGCCCTGGACGAGCGGGATGGGCGGGAGGCTGACGCTTAAGGGGGATGGTTGGGCCGAGGAGGTGTTCGGCGTCGGAGCACCGCCTGCATTGCCGGGTCGAGGGTGTGTGCAGGCGGCGAGCGCGACGAGTATGGCCGACGCGCTGGTGGGCCAGAGTTTCATGAAGGAAGAAAGTAACGGGGCATGCGCGCGAGAGCACCGGGTTGGATGACGAGGGAAGCGCTCGTTTTGCGCGCCTGGTTGGCTCCTCTGTCGTTGGTCCAAAGAAGATAACGACACGGATACAAGGGATGGGGTCCTGCACATCCCACCTCAACGGCTCAGTAGTGGTCAGTTCGAGCGGCAGGTGATGCACAGGGACCTTGACGACAACGGGGTTTCGCCGTTGCCGTTCCTAAGGGTCCAGCCGTGTCAGTTCGTGTCCGGATTTGTCCGCTTTCAAGCTCATGACCCTCCGTACCGGGCATGACAGCGGACACGCGAGATCAGGGTCGTTCATCGCCCAATCCGCCTCCGCCGCGGAATCATGGGTCCAACGAGGTTGTTAGCGGACGAATCCGGACACGAACGGACGCGTTACGAGTTGTTGAGAGGGTTATCCCTAACTCCTTTCTCGAGTGACGCCGCTTCGCCGAAACTGAAAGTGACCCCACTACCAAACTGCTCACCCAGTCGACTGCCGGTGCGCGCACCGTGAGGTTGGATGTGGACCGACCCCCATCCCTTGTATCCTTGCCGTTATCCTTTGGACCCTTGGTCGAAGAAGTTCGGAATATGTCTCGCCCTTCCAAGACTATTTCATAAGTTCTTGTTGACTCTTATGTTCTATTGACCTTAAGCCTGAGTTGGGCGTCTTACGGGGGGACAGCCCGGAGGATATTACGCGTGATTTCCTGCGCCTTCTGCGGGCGGCCGAACACCGACGACTCCCGCTTCTGCATCGACTGCGGTAAGCCCGTCGGTCCTCAGGCAGCCGCTCAAGTGCCCCCGACAACCGCATCCAAGTCATCGAAATCGCCGAGCGGGAAGACCAAACGCCGGCGATCATCTCCCAGTCCCGTGCGAAACTCGGGCGCCGAGCCTGCCATCGCGATCGTTCCGCCCACGCGCGTGAACATGTCGGGTGCGACGCGCACGGCTGCGTGCGGGTGGTGCGGCAATCCGGTCAATCCATCGCTGCCCTATTGCGCACATTGCGGCCGGCGTTCCGATTCTGTGCTCGCGGCCGCCAAGTCGTGTGCGTCGTGCGGCGCATCGGTGCTCGAAGCGGACACGTTCTGCAGCGCGTGCGGGACGCCGCTCGCCGCACCGCCTCCGGGCGAGGAGCCCTCGACGCGCACGCTGGTCTTCTCGGCGAAACGCCGCGAGATCGCGGGACCGAGGTTGGCGGTACTGGACGAACGCGGCGAGGTCAAGCAGATGGTGCCGATCACGCGCACGGAGATGACCGTTGGGCGAGGCTCGACCGACATCACGTTCGCGGAGGACGTGTTTTTGTCGCCGTTGCACGCGCAGTTCGTGGTGCGCGATGGCGCGCTCGTGGTGCGCGACCTGGGGTCGTGCAACCGCACGTGGGTGTTCATCGAGACGCCGTGCCCGTTAGGCGACGACGAGACGCTGCTCATCGGCTCGCAGATTTTCCGGGTGCGCCGGGTGGGGTCGCCGCCGGCGGCGTTGTTGCACGACGCGGACGGGACGTGCCACATCGGCTCGCTCACGCCGGGGCCGGACGTGGCGCTGGTGGCGCAGTTGCGCGGCGACCGGAGCGTGCGCGACATCCATTATCTGGCCGCGGGGCGGTCCATGGTGCTGGGTCGTGACACCGGGGACTGGACCTTTCCGTACGACAAGACCATGAGCGGCAGGCACGCGGAGCTCCAGGATGAGGACGGTGCGCTGGTGATTCGCGATCTGGGCAGCCGGAACGGGATTGCGGTCGCGGTGCGCGGCGAGCGGCAGCTCAAGGCCGGCCAGCGCGTGCTGGTGGGCGACCAGGTGTTGCGAGTGGAGAGCGCGTGAGCGCGATGAAGACCTGTCCGCAGTGCGGCTCCGAGTACGAGCTGGACGTGATGTTCTGTCCGCGGGACGGGAGCACGCTGCGCGTGCCCGTCGGCGGCGGACTGGAAGGCTCGATCATCGCCGACCGCTACCACATCCTGCGCAAGTTAGGCGAAGGCGGGATGGGCCAGGTCTATCTGGCGGAGCACATCAAGATGGGCCGCAAGAGCGCCATCAAGGTGATGAATCCGTCCATGTCGCAAGACCCGGACGCGATCGGGCGGTTCAACCGCGAGGCGGCGAACGCGAGCCGGATCACCAACAACAACGTGGCGGCGATCTACGACTTCGGCGAGACGCCCGAGGGGCTGATCTATCTCGCGATGGAGTTCGTGGAGGGCGAGTCGCTCACGAAGGTGATGGAGAAGACGGGCGCGCTGCCCGCGGACCGCGCGGCGAACATCACGCGACAGGTCGCCGAGGGACTGGATGCGGCGCACGAGATCGGTATAGTGCACCGCGACCTGAAGCCCGACAACATCATGATCTCGAAGCACCGCGATGGCTCCGACATCGTGAAGGTGGTGGACTTCGGCATCGCGAAAGCGGCGGGTGGCGATGGGCAGAAGGTGACGAAGACGGGTCTGGTGGTGGGGACGCCGGAGTACATGTCGCCGGAGCAGTTGTCGGGCGACCCGTTGGACGCGCGGAGCGACATCTACACGCTGGCGCTCGTGACCTTCCACATGTTGACGGGGACGCTGCCCTTCCCGAGCTCGACGCTGCAGGAATCGATGATCATGCGCCTAACGGACCGTCCGCGGACGCTGGCCGAGATGCGGCCGGACGCGTCGTGGCCGGCGCCGGTGCAG
>DASVAC010000162.1:0-12511 GCA_036376535.1 Gemmatimonadaceae bacterium
TCCTTCGACGTGTACGTCATCTCGACGGAGAGATTGTCGATCTTGGTCGAGAAGTAGTTGAAGAACCACACGGCCGGAATGGCGACGATGAGGCCGAAGGCCGTCGTGATGAGGGCCTCGGAAATACCGGCCGACACCGAGCCTAACCCGCCGGCGCCAGACACCGCCATGCCTTGGAACGCGTTCACGATCCCCATGACCGTTCCGAGCAGTCCGACGAACGGCGCCGTGGCACCGACCGTCGCGAGCACGGCCAGGCCGCGCTTCAGCTCGGACACGATGATCAACATGTTGCGCTCCACCGCGCGCTCGGCCGAGTTGATGTCGGCAACCGTCACCGACCCGTCCTGCAGCAGCGGCTTGACCTCGCCTAACGCACCGCCCAACACGCGGGCCACGTGCGACTTCTTGTAGTTCTCGGCGAGCTTGATGGCTTCGTTGAGGTTGTCTTCCTCGAGGAACTGGGAGAACTCGGGCGCGAACTTCCGGGTCTCGGACTGCGCCTTCCGCAGCCGCCACCACTTCCCGATCGCGATGGTGAGCGAGAAGATCGACATGATCGCGAGGACGATCACGATGCCCTTCGCGAACCATCCCATCGTGACGAACATGGCAGAAATCGACAGACTCATGGACGGACGTCCTCCAACGGTGTGCGAGTGGTGAACCGACGACGCAAATCGATCAATGCGGTTTCGCGAACGAGAACGGGAACTGCACGAGCTCTTTCACTTTCCGTCCGCCCGTTTCGGCGGCATAGAACTTCATGCGGGGCAGCACGTTCTTGACCGAATTCGTGAACAGGTCGTTGGTCGACTTCAGCACCTTGAAGGTGCTCATGTCCGCCCGGCCCGTCGTGTCGATCACGAACTGCACGAGCACCTCGCCCTCGACGCCGGCGCTCTCGAGCATGCTCGGGTATTGCGGCTTCGGATTGTCTTCCCTGGCCAACGCCGGCTTCTCGACCTGGAACTCGAAGTAGGTCTGATCCGGGTTCACCGGCCCCTTACCGCCGGGCACGCCCTTCGACGTGCCGCCTTCGACGCCCTTACCGGAAAAGTCGGCTTCGTTAGTCACCGCTTTGGACAGGTCGACATCCGGAATCTTGGTCGGGATGTTGATCGGCGCCGTGAGCACCTGGAAGCCCTTGGGAGGCGGCGGTGTGACCACCGTCTGTGGCGGCGGCGGTTTCGGCGGCTCCGGCTTCGGTGCCGGTGGTTTGGTCTGGACGAACTTCACGTCCTCTTGGCGGTGCTCTTTCTCGTTGCGCAATCCCGCATTCAGCGTGACCGCAACCGCGAGTCCGATCAGCGCCGCGTGCAAGATGATGCTCGCGACGACACTGCCCGGATTCTTATTGCGCTTGGGCTTGGATTCGAGCAGCGTGGTGAACATGCTCGATCACACTCCGTGGTGAAGGGTTCCACACCAGTCCGTAACGCTTCGAGAACTTACCGGCAGCAAATGAGGCGGTAATACCGCGGACATTAAGAATGCGTGAAGGCGTTGTTAGCTTTCCAACACGCTGCCGACGACCACGGTCCGGTGCCGAGCCCGCTTATGCAGCGGCTGGACCTTCCGCGCCGTCCCGCACAACGTGGGCCGGTTCTTCTTCCGACACCGGAAGCGTCACGGTGAACGTGCTGCCGCGCCCGTAGCGCGATCTCACCGAGATCGTTCCGCCGTGGGCCTCCGCAATCCATTGACTGATCGCGAGGCCCAACCCGAACCCTGACCGCTCGGTGCCGCGGGAGCGCGCGCGATCCGCGCGATAAAAGCGCTCGAAGATGTGCGGCAGGTCGGATGCGGAAATGCCGATTCCGGTGTCGCGCACCGAGAAGGCGGCGGTGTGCTCGTACGAGATGAGCGAGACCTCCACGCTGCCGCCGCGCGGCGTGTACTTGATCGCGTTGGTGGTGAGATTCAAGAACAACTGGCGCAGCCGAGCCCGGTCGCCGAACACTGCGACGCGCGCCGGCTCGGCCATGGTCACCGTTAGGCCCGCGGGCTCGGCGAGAATGGTGGCGGTCTCGAACACCTCGCGCGCCAGCGGCTCGAGCTCCACCCGCTCGCGGTGCAGGTCGAACCGCCCCTCGTCGGCGCGGGCGAGCGTGAGCAGACTCTCCACCAGATCCGCCATGCGCGTCGTCTCGTGCAGCGCTTCCTCGAGCGCCACCATGCGCTCGGCGCGCGTCGATCCGCCGCTCATGGAGCGCTCGACGTCCGCGCGGAGCACCGCCAGCGGCGTCTTGAGCTCGTGGCTCGCGTCGGCCGTAAAGCGCCGCAGGGCCGAGAACGATTTCTCGAGCCGCTCCATCATCTCGTTGAGCGTGATGCCGAGGCGCGCCATCTCCTCGTTCGCGTCATCGATCGGGAGGCGGCGGTGCAGGCTGCGTCCGTCGGTGATAGCGCGCACTTCGTTGATCATGTGCCCAACGGGACGGAACGCGCGGCCGGCGATCATGTAGGCGAGCCCAACGGACGCCATGAGCAGCAGCGGCGCGACCGCGAGGCTGGTCCCGATGAGCTCGCGGATCGCGATGTCCGTGGACTTGACCGACTCGGCGGCGACGACGCGCTGCACGTTAGGCACGTCCATGTCTTCGTTCACGGCCACGAGCAGCAACCGGTCGCCGCCCACGTCGAGCAGCTCGCCTTCCCCGCCCGGTTTCACCGCGATCGCCTCACGCTGCAGCGTCGTGCGATCGTCTTCGGAGAGCTGGCGCAGCGCGAACGAGCCGTACAGCAAACGGCCGCTCGGGTCGAGCACGAGCACGTAACCTTCCATCCCCTCGAGCAGCGTGCGCAGCTCCGGTGAGATCATCGGTCCGTTGAGCGTGTCGCGCGTGACCGTGACCGGACCGGATTTGCTGGCCTGCGAGATGATGGTGGACGCGAGGTTCGCCTGCGCGAGCACGTGCTTCAACAGCTCCTCGTAGGAGCTCGCGCGCCGCGCCGTCCACAGCGCGGCGGTGAACGCGATCATCGTTCCGACCATCGCCCCGGCGTATGCGATCGTGAGCCGGGCCCGGATGCTTCTCACCGCGCTCCTCCGCGCATCACTCGCGTATCACGTAACCCACGCCGCGCACGGTGTGGATCAGCTTCACCGACGCGTTCGCGTCGACCTTCTTGCGCAGGTGGTTGATCACCACGTCGACGATGTTCGTGCCGGGATCGAAGTGGTAGCCCCAGGCGTACTCGGTGATGAGCGTGCGGCTCATCACGCGGCCGGTGTGCCGCATGAGGTACTCGAGCACCGTGTATTCCTTGGGCGTGAGCTCGAGATCGCGGCCTGCGCGCCTAACGGTGCGCGTGTTCTTGTCCAGCTCCAGGTCCTTCACGCGGAGCTGCGGCTCGGCAATGGCGAGCGGCCGGCGGCTCAGCGCTTCGACGCGCGCGAGGAGCTCCTCGAACGCGAACGGTTTGGTGACGTAGTCGTCCGCACCGGCGCGCAGCGCCTGCACCTTCGCGTCTACCGCGTCCTGCGCCGTGAGCACCAGCACCGGGCGCTGAAAGCCCCGGGCGCGCAGGTTGTGCAGCACTTCCATACCCGATCGGCCCGGCAGCCGCATATCCAACACGATAAGGTCATACGCATCCGAATGGGCCCTCTGTTCGCCCTCTTCTCCGTCGGGCACGAGGTCGACGCCCCAGCGCTGTTCCTCGAGCCCGCGTTTGACATACTGCCCAACCGTCGGATCGTCTTCGATCACCAGGATCTTCATTGCATGAATCGCTCGCTCATTCCGCCGTTGGGCGGTGGAATCCGTATTCGCGAATCTTGCGATACAGCGTCTTGGGCGAGATGCCGAGGATCTCCGCCGCCTTTCCCTGGTGCCAGTTGACGTGCGTCAGCACCGTCTCGATGTGCTTCCGCTCCACATCGTCGAGCGGCACCATCGGCTCCGCCGTCCGCCCGCCGCCCGACCCAGGCCCGCCTAACGGAAGGTCGGCCGCGTGCACCACGCCGTTCGTCGCCAGCAGCACGGCCCGCTCCATCACGTTGCGCAGCTCCCGCACATTCCCCGGCCACGCGTAGCGCTCCATCGCCTCGAGCGCGTCCGGCGCCAGCATGGGCGCCGACGGCCCGCCGAATTGCGACAGAAAATGAGTCGCGAGCAGTGGGACGTCCACCGTCCGCTCGCGCAGCGGCGGAAGCGTGATGCTGATCGTATTGATGCGATAATACAGATCGCTGCGAAAGGTTCCGTCGGCCACGCGCTGCGCCAGGTCCTGGTTGCTGGCGGCCACCACGCGCAGGTCCGTGTGGACTTTCTGCGTGCCGCCCACCCGATAGAAGCTCCCCAGCTCGAGTGCCCGTAGCAGCTTGCCCTGGAGCCGCTGGTCCAGCGCGCCGATTTCATCCATGAAGATGGTGCCGCCCGACGCCAGCTCGAACAGGCCGAGCTTCCGGGCGACGGCACCAGGGAACGCACCGCGCTCGTGCCCGAACAGCTCGCTCTCCAACGAGTCATCGGGGATCGCCGCGCAGTTCACGTCGACTAACGGACCGGCCGCGCGGTGCGACATCTGGTGCAGCGCGTGCGCGATCAGCTCCTTCCCCGTCCCGCTCTCGCCCGATACGAGCACTGCCGAATCGCTCTTCGCCACGCGCTCCACGAGCGCGAGCACCGCCTGCATCGGCGCGTACTGCGTCACCACTTCGGGCACGGCATCGGCGCGCGCGAGCCGCGTCTGCAGCAGTGTGTTCTCGATCGACAGCTGGCGCTTCTCCCACGCGCGGCGCACCAGCACTTCGATTTCGGCCATGCGATACGGCTTACTGAGGTAGTCGTACGCACCGAGCTTCATCGCGCTGATGGCGGTTTCGATCGTGCCGTTGCCCGTAATGATGATCACCTCGGGCGGCGACACATCCTCGCGCACCTGTCGCAGCACCTCGAGCCCATCGAGCTCGGGCATCACGATGTCGAGCAGCGCCACGTCGAACGCTTCGGCGCGCAGCGCGTCCAACGCCGCCCGGCCATCGGTGAACGTCCGCACATCGTGACCGCGGCCGGCCAAGAACTTCTCCAGGAGCGCGCCGAGGTTCGGCTCGTCTTCCGCGATCAGCACTTTGATCCGCGCATCGCCTCTCATGTCGTCTTCTCCTTGCCCTGGCCGTCCGTCGTCGGTTTGGCCTGACCCGCGGGCAAGTGCACGCGGAACGTGCTGCCCACACCGAGCTGGCTGTCCACGTCGATGCGCCCTCCGTGATCGGCGACGATGCCGTAGCAGATGGACAATCCGAGACCGGTTCCCCGGCCCGGCGACTTGGTCGTATAAAACGGTTCGAACAACCTGCCTAACTCAGTGCCCGCGATCCCCCGCCCCTGGTCTTCGACTTCGATCACCACGCCGCCATCCGGCACGTCGTTGCGGCTGCGGATCGCCACGCGGCCCGTTCCGTCCATGGCGTCGGCCGCGTTGAGGAGCAGCGCCATGAGCACCTGCGCCAATTGCTCGCGGCTTCCGTAGACCGGCGGTTCGATGTCGGCCTCCAGCGACGCTTCCACCTTCACGTGCTTGAAGCGCGGATGATGCTTGAGCAGGAACAGCGTGTGCTCGACCACCTCGTTCGGATCCACGGCCTCGCGCGCGTCGCCGCGCGGACGGCTGAAGTCGAGCAGCCCGTCCACGATGCGTTTGCTGCGGTGCACCTCGTGGTCGATGATGTGCGTGTACTCGGCGATGGCCTCGCGCAGCGGCGCGGGCACGTCGCTCTCGTTGAGCTGCAGGACGAGGCTCTCGGCGCAGGCGGCGATGGTGGCCAGCGGGTTGTTGATCTCGTGCATGACGCCCGCCGACAGTTGGCCTAACGCAGCCAACCGTTGCGCCTCGGCCACGCGCTCGTGGGCGCGCTTCCATTCCGTGATATCCTCGCCGATCGTGATCACGTGCGTCACGGCGGCGTCGTTGATGCGCATCGGGATCTTCGACACCCGGTACGTGCGCAGCTCGCCGGCCGCGTTCGACGGCATCTCGAACTGCGTCATCGCGCCGGTGCGGAACACCTCGTCGAATTCCTGCCGCAGCATGTCGGCGGGCTGGCGCCGCAGGATCTCGAAGATCGTCCTGCCTAACGCTTCCTCGCGCAGCACGCCCTGCAGGCCGGTCTCGCGCTTCCGGTTCCATGCGTGCACGCGGTACTCGCGGTCCACCACGTAGAGTCCCACCGGCAAGGAGTCGACGATGCGCTCGATGAACCGGCGCTGCTCGTCGATCTGGCGCGTGCGCTCGACAACGGCTTCGGCGGCCCGACGCGAGCTTTCATCCGCAGCGAGCGCCGATCCGACCAGGAATCCAGCAGTCGTGAGCACCGTCCGCTCGAGCGCCGACATCGGTTCGCGCCGCACCGTCACCAGCGTACCGCCGGTCCCATCGCCGTCGGTCGCCACGAGCGGCGAGAGCACGATGGCGTCGGCGTGCCCGTTCCGCCTGCCATATGGCGCGGGCAGTTGATCGGCCGTCACCTCGATGGTGCCGCCAGGCGCACGCGCCAGTCGCTCGGCCTGTTCATCGGCCGAGTCGGGCGGTACACGCCACAGCGAGCACTCATCTAGATCGAGACCGGCGCGCAACCTCTCGAGTAGGTCATCGAGAGGGTCGGCGAGCGCTGAAGCCGCTGCTCCTGTCGCCAGTCGCTCGGCGAGCGAGGCAATCAGAAGCAGAAGTTCACTGCATGAGCTATCGACAAGAGCATCCGACGGCGCCACACGTGGCTGACGAGGCACGGATCCTCGAATTGGTAGGTGCCTCTAACCTAAGTCAGAGACCTATCGCCGGACAAGATGACCGAAGAACTCTCTGCCGCTCATCCGGCTGCGAATTCGACAGTTGCCTGTCAGCCAGGCAGCGAAATCGGTCAAATTCGGCAAGAAATTCCGGTACGGCGGTTGCCTTCCGCGGCCTCGCTACTCGAACACAGGAGATTTGTCTATGGCATACCGTGGAAGCGCACTCGTTCCGTTCTTCGGCGGCGAAATGCGGCCGTTGTTCGGACTCCGCCGTGAGATCGACCGGCTTTTCGATGATGTGGTTGGCTCAGCGAGTACTCGTTGGACACCGGCCGTGGATGTCCGCGAAACCGAGAAGTCGTTGGCCATCGACGTCGAGCTACCGGGCATCAAGCCGGAGAACGTCGAAGTAGACGTCGAGAATGGCGTGCTCTCGATTACCGGCGAGAAGCGCTCCGAGCGCACGAACGAGGAGAAGGGCCGGTATCACATGGTCGAGCGCAGCTACGGCTCGTTCTTCCGGTCGTTCCAACTACCGGCGGGCGTGGACGAATCGCAGATCAAGGCCTCGTTCCACGATGGCGTGTTGACGGTCGACATTCCGAAGGCCGCGCTGCCGCAGCCGCGGAAGATCGAGATCGCCGGTCACACCGAGAAGGAAGCCACGTCGGCGCCGGCCCGCGAGCCCGTGACACGGAACTCGCGCCCCGCGAGCTCGTCCGAGCCGTCCGGCGACCGGATGGCAGCGAGCGGATCGGAGCAGTCGCCTAACGAATCGCGCCGGTAGCCTCCCACCGGCGTCGTTGCAGCGAATCGCCGCCGCGGCTCAAGCCGTGGCGGCGATTTGCGTCAGGAGTTCGTCGTTGGTCCGCTTGTGCCCGGGCGAGTCTTCGATGTGGCGCCAGATGATGCGACCGTCCGTGCCAACGAGAAAGTACGCGCGGTTGGCGTAGAAGCGGTCCGGAATCAACACGCCGTACGCCCGCGAAACGTCGCGCTTGAAATCGCTCAACAGGTCGACGCGCATGTTGTGTTTCGCCTTGAACTCGCGCAGCGTGGGCACGGAGTCGACGCTGATCGGAAGCACCACCACATCCTTGCCGGTGAATTGATCGAAGTCGTCGCTCAGATCGCAGAGCTCGGCCGTGCAGGTGCTCGTGAAGGCCAACGGAAAGAACGCAATGAGCACGCGCTTCTTGCCGCGAAACGAGGACAGCGAGACGGGTGAGCCCGCGGTCGAATCAGCGGTGAAATCAGGAGCAACGTCGCCGACCGCCGGGACAGAGCCCGTCGCGGCGGATGGAGCTGGTGCGGACATCGGAGCGGTTCCTCGTTGGTCGAGTTTCGTGTTGGCCACATAGGGCCTTGTTGTTTCTTGTGAAGAACACAGCACTTCTCTCAGGCGTTAGGCACGCGCCCTCCTCCGCCCAGAACGATCACTTTCGTCATCTCTTGTTTCACTTGTGTTATCCTTGGCCGCGGGCAACTCCCCGTGGTTAGTCATTCGTTGTTCGTTTCGTGTTTTCCTACCCGTGGTCCGTCCGTCGTTGTTCGTGACCAGTGCGTCCAGCGAAAAAAGATGCGACCTGAGAAGCCGGCTACGGCCGTCGCCGGATGGCGAACACCGAACCACGGACCACGGATAGGAAAACACGAAACGCAGATCGAAGGACGGACCACGATATCCCGCGCGAGATTGAGCCTCGCCGTCAGGTCAGTCGGTGGCAACCGTTGCACGACCTGCAACGGCTTGTCGGGCGCCGTCAGGGGCCTTCGCGGCGCGGCGGCTCGCGAGTCGCTTCGCGACGGGGCTCGCTGCGCACGGAACTCGGCGCGCCGCTCGTGGGCGCCCGGATCAATTCTTCCGCCGCGAGCAAACTGCGCGACAACTCTGCCATCGTCATGTTGCGGCTCTGACTCGTGCGCTGGAGCACCCTGTACGCGGCGCTTTCGCTGATCGAGTCGCGCTCCATGAGAATTCCCTTAGCACGCTCGATGACTTTGCGATCCTCGAGTCGCTTGCGCAGATCGTCCGACTCGTGCCGCTGCTTCATCCATTCTTCGTGACGGGCTTCGGCGATCGCGATGGCGGCGCTCAGTTGGGCAGCAGTGACCGGCTTTACCAAATAATGAAACACCGGCAACGCGGACGCCTGTCCCAACGTTTCGGCGTCGCTGTATGCGGTGACGATGATGATCGGAACCGGACGGTCGCGGTGAATGCGTTCCGCCGCTTCCAGGCCCGTTAGGTGCGGCATTCGCACGTCGAGCAGGACGAGATCCGGGCTCAAGGTGCGCGCCATCGACACCGCGGTCACGCCATCGGCGGCGATGCCGATCACGCTGTGGCCGAGCGAGCGCAGGTCTTGCTCGAGGCCCAGCGCCGTGACGCTCTCATCCTCGGCGATCAAGATTCGTAGCGGCGATGGCAATGGCGACTCCGTCGTGTCATCTTGAGTTGACGTGCAGTCTGCAAGACACGGACCCCCACGTCCTGCGAGTCCGTTCTTCCCGGTCCTCGTCGTCGAATGCAGAGTTGAGACATGTCCGAACCGCGCATCGTCATCCTGGCCCCGCCCAAACTGCACGCACGCGCCGCAACGGCGACGCGTGCATTGGCCCGGGCGCTCGAGCGACTGGACTTTCGCGCCGCGCACGCGTCCACGGCGGACGCGGTCGATTCCGTGGACGAGCACGTGGAGGCGGTGATCGTCGCGGCCCCTCGTCCAATTGTGCTGCCCATCGCGCGCCGGCTCAAGACCCGGTTTCAGATGCCGCTCTTGCCGATCGTCGCGCTCACTGCCGCGCCCCGGCAGCGGCCTAACGGTGCGGCGCCCGACGTCTGGCTGCGCGCATCCACGCCGGCGGCCGATGTCGCGGATCGCGTGGAAGAGCTCGTGCGCATCCGCCACGCCGAGCGCGAGATGGTGCGATTGAGCACCACGCTGGCCGAGCTGGCGGCGGAGAACGGCCGTCTGTACGAGCGCGCGCGCCGCGACGCCGAAGCGACGGCGTTGTTGCTGCGCGAGCTGCAGCATCGCGTGCGCAACAATCTCGCGGCCATTCAGGCGTTGCTCGTGTTGGAGCGTCATCGCGTGCCGCCGCGGGAGCTGCCGGAAGCGCTGGACGTCGCGATCGCGCGGCTGCGCAGCATGGCGGCGTTGCAAGACTCGTTGCTGCCGCACGCGAGCGAAGTCGAGCTCGCGTCGCTCGCGCGCGCGGTGGCGAACGGCGCGCTCGACGTATTCGGCGCCGGCGATCGCGTGCGCTGCAACGTGAACGGGGGCGCCACGCTTCCCGCGCGGAGCGCGAGCGCGGTGGCGATCGTGC
Organism: Gemmatimonadaceae bacterium; assembly: GCA_036376535.1. GTDB lineage: Bacteria > Gemmatimonadota > Gemmatimonadetes > Gemmatimonadales > Gemmatimonadaceae > JADGGM01. The sequence goes on from DASVAC010000162.1 coordinate 10,071, forward strand.
TCAACGAGTTGATCACGAACGCGCTGAAGCACGCCGATGCCCGTACGGTGGGCGTGACGATTCGTCAGGCAGCCGACGCGGTGGAGTTGGACGTGACGGACGACGGGTGCGGCATGCCGAAGCAGGCCGGGACTGGGAGCGGCCTCGTGATCGTGCGCGCGGTGGTGCAGAACGAGCTCGGGGGCTCGTTGTCCTACGTGCCGGCGTCGCGCGGGACGCGCGCGCGCATCGCGATTCCGTCGGCGGGCGCGGACGCCGCGGTCGCGGCGGGTGCGACCGCCGGCTGAGCGTTGCCCATATCGGTCATGTCGGCGGGCGGGCTCGAGGCGACCAGCACAGCGGTCGCCGCGAGCACGGCCGCCGCGGCGATGAGCTCCATGGCCGCGGAGCGGCGCAGGCGCCGCGCCGCGGCCTCGGTGCCTAACGCAGGCCGCATGATGCGCCAGTTGATCGCGCCCAACGCCACCACCGTCGCCACCAGCGCGAGCTTGATGAGCAGCGTGCGTCCGTAGTCGCTGTCCACGAACGCGTGCCAGCTGCCCAGGTGCAGCCACGCGGCCACGATGCCCGTCGCGACGAGCACGCCGGCCGATGTGAGTGCGACCGGCGAGAACGCGTGCACGAAGTCGGCGGCGGCCGCGCCGCGCGTACCCTCGTCCTGCGCGAGGCACGCCGGCATCGCGACGATCGCCACGCCCAACAGCGTGCCTAACCAGGAGCCGGCCGCCAGCATGTGGAGCGCGTCCGACGACACGGCCAGCGCGCGCAGGTGCGTTGCCGCGGCCGCGTGTCCGCTGAACGCGAACGAGAGCGCGAGCACGAACGCCGCCGCCTCCGCCACGCGCCAGCGCGCGGCGCCGTTCTTGAGCGCAGCGACAATCGCGATGATCGCAGCGGCGACTTCGAACAACCACGCCCAACCCCACACGGTGGTCGTCACGATCCCGAAGACGTCGACCGGCATTGGCGGGTTGCCGCGCAGCGCGGCGACTTGCGCGGCGAGTCGTAAGGCAGCGTCGACCAGAAGCAGTGCCGTCGCCCACCGGAACACGACGAGCGCGTTGACATCGATGCGTCGCGCCAGGTCGGGACGGCCGGCGGCCGCGCGCGGCGTCACCCAGCGCGCGAGCACGATCGATCCGACTAACGCAAGCATGGCCACGAAGCCGATCCAGCGCACGATCACGTAGAGGGGCGACTCGAGATCGAAGCCGCCGGCCTCGGTCGTGTCCATGGCCATCGGCTGGCCGGCGTGCGATGCCGTTTCGGGCGCGGCCGCCGGCGGCGCCGCGACCGGCGCCGCGAGAGCTCCTTCGGCGATCGTGAATGTGAACGTGCCGCGCGCGGGGTGGCCATCATCCGATGTCGTGCGCCACCGAACGGTGTACTTACCCGGCGCGAGCGAACCCACGAGCGCGATCTCGATTGTGTGCTTGGGAACCTGCACGAGGCGCGGCGTGCCCGAGTCCACGCGGGCTCCGGACGCATTCACGACTTCGATGCGCGTGGCGCCGAGCTGCGGATCTTCGTTGAACGAGAGCCCGACGGCGGACGGCGCGGCAGCGAGTCTCGAGCCTGCCGGCGGAGCACTCGATACGAGCACCACGTGGGCTGACGCCGAGCGCGGGATCGCGAGGCCGGCGATCAGCAGCACGACGAACGACGTGATGCGTCCGAGACGCGATCGCCACTGGCTCGTGTGTCGGATCGGATGTCCTCCGCGTCGTGAGTGAGAGGCGGCAGTGTACACAACAGGCCCGGCGGTGTGCGCATCCGCCAGGCCTGCGGTGAATCGGCGATGGAGCGTGCGAGGCTCGAACTCGCGACCTTTCGGTTGCAAACCGAATGCTCTCCCAACTGAGCTAACGCCCCGATGCCCGAGAAAGATAGAATCGCCGGCGCAGAGCGGCCAGAGCGTGCTTCCACCGTCCGATCGAGCGGTCTACGTTTCGCGTGGGGTTTCGACCGAGGATCGCACCGATGACCAGCACGCCACCGACCAACGCCGGCGCCGCCACGCGGCACCTGACCGTGCGCTGTCCGTTCTGCAGCACCTGGAATCGCGTGGACGCGGCGCGTGTGAGCGATCGCCCGAAGTGCGGCAACTGCGCGCGGCCGCTGCTGCTCGATCGTCCCCTCGCCATCGATGACGATTCGTTCCAACGCACGATTACCGAGACCGAGGTTCCGGTGTTGGTCGACTTCTACGCCGACTGGTGCGGCCCGTGCAAAATGATGGCCCCGATGCTCGACGAGGTCGCCGCGAGTCGTCAGGGCACGCTGCTCGTCACGAAGCTGAACACGGATCTCGCCCCTCGCACCTCGCAGCAGTACAACGTGCGCGGCATTCCAACCACGATCCTCTTCCGCGACGGCCGCGAGGTTGCGCGCGAGGTGGGCGCGGTGCCGAGAGCGCGACTCGAGGCGCTGGCGTCGAAATA